>JADZGG010000068.1 GCA_020854015.1 Flavobacteriales bacterium | reverse complement strand
CGCGTGTTCCAGGAGGAGATCTTCGGTCCTGTGGTATCGGTCTGCACCTTCAAGACCACGGAGGAAGCGATCGCCATCGCGAACGACAGTGCCTACGGTCTCGGTGCCGGCGTATGGACACGCGACGCGCACGAGCTCTTCCAAGTGCCCCGTGCCATCCAGGCCGGTCGCGTATGGGTGAACTGCTACCACGCCTACCCTGCGCACGCGCCCTTCGGTGGCTACAAGAAAAGCGGCTTCGGACGCGAGAACCACAAGATGATGCTGGGCCACTACCGCCAGACCAAGAACATGCTGGTGAGCTACAGCAAGCAGAAACTCGGCTTCTTCTGATCGAACGACAGACAGGCTGACGGAAGAAGGCACTTGCGATCAACCATGCTTGAGGACATCATCCTAATGGAACCGGACACCCTCCCGAAGACCTTCGTGCCGCGCATCACCGCGACGTTCGACGCGATGGAACTGTTGGACGTGATCCGAGCGGCGCACGGTCCGGTGGTGTTCCACCAAAGCGGTGGCTGCTGCGATGGTTCGCAACCGATGTGCTTCCTGAAGGACGAGTTCCGGATGGGCACGCAGGACGTGCGGCTCGGGGTGGTCGATGGCGCTGAGTTCTGGATGCATCAGGAGCAGTTCGAATATTGGAAGCACTGCCAACTGACGCTTGATGTCGTGCCCGGTCGTGGTTCCAGCTTCAGCCTGGAGATCCCTTACGGCAAGCGCTTTCACATCCGCTCGCGCATGTTCACCGAAGCAGAACTGGAACAGCTGACGCCGTTGGCCTACACCGAATAGTGCCCGATGCTCCGTGCAGAACGCCGATCCGAAAGGGTCGGCGTTCTGCTTGTGATGCACCATTCTTCACCAGCCGAACCACTGAGAGAAAGCTGATGGTGACACACAAGATGTGCGACCCACCAAAGAATCAAGGCAATTGTGCTGCCCGGACCGCGGTCGGAACAGCACCACCGATCGTCAACAGGATCAGGTCACGGTCGTTGCCCGTGCCCGTGTACTTCACAACACCATCCAAGCTGATGTCCTGAAGCTGATAACCGGGCACAGAGAGCGTGGGGATCAACCCACCAATGAAAGAAAGGATGGGATCACGGTCGTTGCCCGCTCCAGTGTACTTCGCGTCGCCATCACGCGTGGCATCCCCTGGCCAAGCAGTACGAACTGCGCCCTGTGTGCGCATCGCTTCAGTGCCGAACAGCGGGAAGGCAGGATCCGTGAAGCTGGCGGATGTGGTGGCGGCAAGGCTGAAGTTGAGCGGTTGCGCGGACATGGCGCCCAAGTGGTTCCGGTGATGCACTGCCAAGTGATGCGACCCAAGGATCAACGGCATGCGGGGCAAGGAAACGCCATCCACGTCGACCACGTCACCATCGCGCTGCAACAGGCAGCTCTTCGAAGCCAGGATGCGTGTGGGGTCGGTGCCACTCCGTTGTTCCAGCACGACCCAATCCACAACAGCATTGGCGCCCAACTGTGCGAACACACCACCACCAACACTTTCACCTCCCCCGAGCATCGCATGATCATACCCCAGCCCTGTGTATGGTTCGGTGGTCGGGAGCAAGTTCGCAGCACGGATGCCATCGGTCATCAGGCCCGTGTTGGTGTCGTACGGTCCACCAAGGAAGAACGATGCATCCACTTCCACGCGCGCACAGACCGGGATCAGCGAGCGACCATCCAACTGCCAGGTGGGATCATTCGCGATGCACAGGTAGGATAGCACTGTGGGCACCAGATCCGCCTGTGCTGGGGTGCCGCTGAGGTCCGTGGTGATGAGCGGTAGCGCGTTGGCCGACCAAGTGGCGTTGGCGGGCGAGCCGCTCACATAGTGTTGCGCGTTTGGCGCCCCGGCAACACCGTTGGTCAACGAACCTCCTACGCCCTCGTTCATTGCCCAATGACCGATCAGGTTTGCGCTGTTCGGATGCGACAAGCTTATTGTCTTTCCGCTCCAAGCCGAAACCGTTTCAATGGGCAATTCACTGTTCCAGATGCGCACTTCGGCAACCGTTCCGGTCAGCGCCGTGCCGTAGGTGGTGGTGCCATCCTGTCCGAAGCACAGCTGAAGTGCGTTGGTGATGTCACCGATCGCCGCCATGCTAGCAGTGCGCAAGAGCAGGCCGTCCTGGAAGATCCGCGCTTCGCCATTGCGATCACAGGTCACCGCCAGGTGGTGCCATTGCCCGTCGGTGATCGGCAGGCCTGTGAGGTCAACGCGGTCCACACCATCACCGATGTTGAACTTCCACGTGCCGCCGGATGTATTGGTACTGAGCACGAAACCAGGGTTCACCCCACTGTTCCAGTTCTTGTTACCGACGATTACGGGATCACCCGCCCATGATGTGGGCATCTTCACACGGCATTCCACCGTGAAGTCCTGGGCGCTGCCGAACTGGTAGGGCGAAACGTTGGCCACGCGCACATGCCGACCCGCTGCGAAGGCGATCGAGGTGGGTGCAACGGAAGTGTCCCGGTCGGCAGGACGCAAGTTCGGATCGATCCCTGGGCCGCTGGCGAAGGTGAAGGTGCGCTGCTCCTCGAAGGTGATGCCACCATGACCGCTAAGGTTGCCTCCATGATCCGTGGTCACCATCACCATCCACTTTTCGTTCGAAGGGCGTTGCTTCAGCGCATTGAGAACCGGTCCGAGCTGTTGGTCCACCACCTCAATGGCGGCCAGGTATGGCGCAACGGTAGTCCCAAAACCATTCAAGTGTCCGGCGTGGTCCACATCATCGAACTGCAGGAAAAGCACATCGGGATCGCCGGATTGAAGAAGGTTCACCGCGGCGTCGGCAACGGCCTGGTCTGTGGGCACGTTCAGTTCCTGATCCGCCTGTGAAGTGATCACCGTGTTGATCGGTGCCCAATGCGAGATGCTATGCAGGCTCAGTGTGGGGTCCACGCTTTTCAGCCGAGCGAAGAAATGCGGCCAGTTGGCGAACTGGTTGTTGGTGAACGAATTGTCCACCGCCTTGTGCTTCTGCTCCCACACACCGGTCAGCATCGTGCTCCAGCCGGT
>JADZGG010000067.1 GCA_020854015.1 Flavobacteriales bacterium | reverse complement strand
GTAGTGCAGCTCACGATACACCTGACCGTCGGGAGCGTAGTCGTATTGGATGCCGTGCTCCATACCGGCCTCCCAGTGCTCCACGTATTTCTTCGTGCCGTTCTCGTAGAAATAGGTCCACTCGCCGCTCTCAACGCCGTTCTCGAAATGCCCGACGTACTCCAGCTGGCCGTTGGTGTAGTAGACCTTCTCCATCACTTTCTGGGCCTCTTCGCCCTTGCCTTTCATGTAGATCACCACTTCAGGCTTGCCGTTGCCATGGCTGGAAGCAACGAACTTGTGCGTGGAGCAGGAGGTGACCAGCAACACGAGCGCAGACAGAAGGAGAGGACGCGTCATGGTCGGGCGAAATTAGGCGGATCACCCGTCCCCCTGCAAGGTCAGAACGTCGCGATCAATTTCAGGTTGAGGCGCCTGGGCGTCAAGTAGTCCGGCACCGCGTACTGCCGACCCGATACATCGCTGATCCACGTGTAGTTCACCGTGTTGTTGATGTTCAGCAGGTTGAAGACCTCCAGGCTGAGCGTGAGCGAGTTGATATGGCGCAGGAAGTTCGTCTTCTCCTGGCCTTTCGCGCCCAGGAACTGCTTGCTGAAACCGATGTCCACGCGGCGGTAAAGGCTGGTGCGCAGCGTATCGGGGTAGCGTGTTTCGTTGGGCGGACCGAAGGGCAGACCGGTACCGAACACCAGGTTCATGTGAACCTTGAAGGTGGGCCACTGCGGCATTTCATCCTGGAAGAACAGGGCCACGCTCACCCGTTGGTCGGTGGGGCGGGGGATGTACCCTGGTGTCTTCTTCACGCTGTCCACCGCCACCTGGTCGAAGGTGTAGCCGGGGATGATGGTGTCACCGCTGGCATTGAAGCGCAGGTAGTAGTAGTCGTCCAGGATGTCCTCAAAGGTGCTCATCACGCTCATGCTGATCCACGACTCGATGCCGGGGATCATTTCGCCGTTCAACTTGGCGTCCAGGCCCATGGCGTAGCCCTTGGAGTTGTTCGTGGCATAGTAGCGGATGCGCACGTTGTCCACTTCGTACGGCACCAGGTCCGACAGGAACTTGTAGTAGGCCTCGGTGGTGAACTTGAAGGGGCGGTCCCACAGTTTCATCTGGCGTTCCATGCCGAGCATCAGGTGGATGCTCTGCTGGGCCCGTAGCTCCGGGTTCAGCTGACCGTCGAAGCCGCGCAGTTCCCGGTAGAAGGGTGCCTGGTAGTAAAGTCCGGCGGCCAGCCAATAGGTGTGTTGGCGGTCCACCGTGCGCCCGACCTTGTCCACCCGCGTGCCACCGGGACTGAACACGAAGCGGGCCCGGGGGCTCACGATGCTCTGTCCGTTGTAGGTCCAGTATTGCGCCCGAACACCCGCCGTAAGCCCGATGTAGCGGCCCGGCCGGTCCACCGAGTCGAGCTTCCATTCCCAGGCGTTCTGCACGTAGCCACTGGTCCGGATGCTCTCGATGTTGAGTTTAGTCTTCAGGCTGTAGTTCAACAATAGGTCCTCACCAGTGTTCCGGGGAATGCTGTAGTCCGCGGAATCGATCAGCGTCCATTCACTGAGCTTGTCGTTGATCACTTCGCTGCGCACGTCGGCGCCCCATTGCAGGTAGCTCTTCGGGCGTTGCAGGAATCCTCGGTGGGCGAACGTGAGCACCGTGGCATCAAGGTCGTTGCGCCCATGGTCCAGGTTCCTGCCCACGCCGAGGTTGCGGATGGCCTCTCCGAACTGGTCGCTGCCCAGGTCACGGTCCAGCTCCTGCAGGTAATACTCGCCCAACACGTCGTAGTGCTCGCTCTCGAATGTGCGGAAGGCGCTGGCGGTGAACTTCAGCAGCACATCGCGGTCAGGGCGTACGTTCAGGTTCACAGCTCCGAAGAAGGTCTCGAAGGCGGTCTTCTCCTGCCCATCGAAGAAGACCTTGAAGCGCAGGGCCTGCGTCTGGATGTTGCCCAGCTCGGTCTCGCGGTCCTCTGGTACGACGTTGTACTTGTTGCGCGAATACACCCCGAGGAAGCCCAACTCCACCTTGTCGCTGAGGTCGTAGGTCCAGTAGGTCTGCAGGTCGGTGTAGCGCGCGTCGTAGTCGCCTTGGGTGTCGAGGCCGGAGAGCAGGTTCTGCAAGGTTCGGTAGCGGAAGCCGGTGACCTGGCGCAGCCGCTTGTTCAGCATGGGGCTGGCAATGGAGAAGGAGCCACCCATGAGCCCGATCGAAGCTGAACCTTCGAATTCGCGCGGGCGCTTGTAGGTGATGTCCAACACGCTGCTCATCTTATCCCCATAGCGAGCCTCGAAGCCCCCGGGGCTGAAGCGGATGCTCTGGATCATGTCGGCGTTCGGGAAGCTCAGGCCTTCCTGCTGACCGGCCCGGACAAGGACGGGACGGTAGACCTCGATGTCGTTCACGTATACCAGGTTCTCGTCGAAGTTGCCGCCGCGTACGCTGTAGCCGCTGCTCAGCTCGTTCCGGCTCATGACACCCAGGCCACCCTTGATCAGGCCCATGGCATCACCCGTGGGGTTGGGCATCAGTTGGAGGGTGCGTGGGTTCATCACCTCCATGTTGCCTTTATCCCGCGTGTTGCGGACCACCTGTTCACCGAGTTCTCCGGCATTCAGTTGCACGTTGACGGTCCGGCGTTCCCCATCGCTCAGCTCCAACGTGCGTTCGGCGGTCATGCCGGCCAAGCTGAAGCGAACGGTGATCGGTTTTCCCGCAGGAACGCTCAACGTGAACTGACCTTCCTCATCAGCTTGGGTGGAAGCCTTCTCGCCGATCACGGCAACACTGGTGAGCGCCGCGGCACTGCCGTCCTCGTATGTGATGGCGCCGCTGAGGGTGGCCACCTGCGCCTGCGACCACAGGGTGCACAGGAGCGCGAAGGCGGCTAACAGACGGTGCATGGAGGGGGGCTCGGTCGGGGGGACCCTCTGGATCGAAGGGCGGCTAAGATAACGGGGCCTTCCAGTGCCTAGTATCAGAAGCGTTCAGGCCAATGCCCGGGCCACGTTCTCCAGCAATTGATCGGGACCTCCGAAGTGCTCCAGCACACGGATGCCCTGTTGCTCGCAGTGGTCGCGCAGCTTCAACCGGGGGCCATCCTCAATGCCGCCACCGATCACCACTAGGGAGACGTTGCCGGCCGCAAGACGGGCCATCAGCTCATCATCCTCCATGTAGCCTTCCGTCGCATAGCCCGAGCCCACCAGCTGGTTCTTCACCAGGGCCATGATGCTGGGGTTGCGCCCGAAAAAGACGATGGTACCGGAGGTCATGGCCGTGAATATAGTGAGTGCAGCACGACCATGCCGCCCTTGAGCACCTGCTGTCGGACGGCGGCACGCGGAAAGCTCAAGCCAATTTCGCGTTGAGCGTTATGGGCACGCTCTTCAGCACCTGGCTGATGGGGCAGTTGATCTTGGCGTCTTCAGTGCAGGTCTCGAAGGTCGCTTGGTCGATGCCGGGGACCTTCGCTTCCAGGGTCAGGTCGATGCCGACGATGCCATTGCCACCAGGTACAGGGCCCATGCGGATCTCGGATGTACAGCGAAGCTCATCCGGTGTGAAGCCATGGTTACCGAGCACGAAACTGAGCTTCATGGTGAAGCAGCTGGCGTGGGCTGCGGCGATCAATTCTTCCGGGTTCGTACCTGCCTTGCCATCCTCGCTGACGAAGCGTGTAAGAAAGGAATGTGGTGTGTTGTTCAATACACCGCTCAAGGTGGTGATGTGGCCGGAGCCTTCTTTTCCGGATCCGCTCCAGGTGGCGGTGGCTTTGCGATTCACAGGCATTGGTTCTCGTTGGTTGGTGTGGTGCCGAAGGTAGGGCGTGCCGTAGCCTTCACTGTCGGAGACAACTTCAACTAGCGCAGGCGCCGATCACGTTCCGCGATCGTTAGATCATTGATGCTGGCATATCG
>JADZGG010000066.1 GCA_020854015.1 Flavobacteriales bacterium | reverse complement strand
TTCAGGCATGGCCTTCTGCACGGTCCGGAGTCCATCGGTGGCACAAGGAAAGAGGACGTTCACCCGGCCGAAGCGTTCCACATACGCCTTTGCGATGGTGGGTGTGTCCGGTCCGTCACCGATGAAACCGACCTCCGCTCCATGCTTGCGGATCTCTTCGGCGGTACCGTTGCCAATGGCATCGCATGGCGCCATGCGCAGGTCACCGCCACCTTTCACGAAGAAGCGGACCGCGTTGCGTGAGCTGAAGAAGATCCGTTCGTGATCGGAGACTATCGTGAAGGGTATGGCCGCCGGTTTCAGCAGCTCCACACCGCTGACAGCGATACCGTGTGCCTCAAGCGTCCGAACGATCAGCTCATCGCCTTCCAACGCACGTGTGATCACCACGCGCAAGGCTTTCATCGGGGCATTGAGCCTGTCCACGGTCTCCTTCGCCAAACGGTCCACATCCGTGCCGCTCACATGCACGCGACGGGGCATGTCGGTCCAGGATCTTGTGCCGCTCGCCCAGATATGGTACTGGCCAGCAACATGAACAGCATGGACGCCTAAGGGCACCTGGCACCCTCCGTGAAAGGCGTTCAGGACGCGGCGTTCCAGAACGGCCGTCCGCGAAGCGGATGCATCGTTCAATTGTTCAACCACAGCGCGGGTGATGGCATCATCACTGCGGGTCTGCACAGCGAGTGCCCCTTGGGCGGGCGCGGGAACGAAGATGCGCGGGTCCAGCTCGAGCACTTGAAGACCCGAAAGATCCAGTGCCAGACGATCGAGCCCGGCCTTCGCCAGGAGGATGGCGTCATACTGTCCGCTGCGCAGCTTCTCCACGCGGGTGGGCACATTGCCGCGAAGGTCCTGAATGCGAACATCCGGACGGAGCTGGTTCAGTTGGGCCTTACGCCGGGCCGAAGAAGTGCCGACGATCGCCGAACGCTTCACCTCCAAAGGCAAGGTGGCGTCGCTGGCTTCAGGTCGTATCAACAACAGTTCCGTGCAAGCAGCGCGACCCGGAAAAGCAGCGATGGTAAGGCCTGCCGGTTCGTTGGTCTCGAGGTCCTTGCAACTGTGCACGGCGAGGTCGATCGTGCCATTGAGCAGTTCGGCTTCCAGTTCCTTGGTGAAGAAGCCCTTGCCTTCCATCTTGTCGAAGGAGAGGTCCTGGATGCGATCACCGCTGGTCTTGATGATGCGGATCTCGGTGGGCTGGCCCAAGGCGAGCAGACGATCGGCGATGTGGTGGGCCTGCCAGAGGGCGAGGGCGCTGCCGCGGGTGCCGATGATGAGCGGTCGCGGAGCGGTCATGCGCGCGGGACTTCCGCCACCCGCTGGTGCTCATCGAGGATCACCTGCTTGGCCAACTTCATGGGCACGCTGATGTACTTGCGCTCCAAATGATCGAGCACCTTGTCCAGCACAGCGCGGGCATCAGGGTCAAGGCGGGCGATGTCGGCGGCGAACACTTCGTTCACGGCACGGTCACGCAAGGCACGCACGGCCTCCGGAACCTGGGCCATGGCACGTTCCACGCCGCGTTCACGGGCCATCACTTCGAAGCCGGCCACTCCTTCCTCGACGATCGCCAGACAGGCTCCCAGCTCCTGATGGCGAGCACTACGGTTGGTCTCCGCCTGTTGCTGCAGGTCGTCGATGCGGATCAGGTGTGCGGGCGATGTGCCCATGCAGGTCGGCTCGATATCATAAGGCAACGCAAGGTCCACGAGCACAGGCTTGGAGGCTCGTTGATCGGAGGCACGGGGATCGGCGGCCCGCAGGATGCTGAAGAGCTCGGCATCCACAATGGGCGTTCCGCGACCAACACCGGAGATGATCACATCAAAGCCCTCGTCGAAGGCCACGAGCGTATCGAGCGGATAGGCTTCACCGCCGACGCTCTTCACCAGTGCTTCGGCCTTGGATAATGTGCGATTGAAGATGTGCAGGTCCTTGAACCCGTGCTTGGACAGGTAGAGGCACATATCAGCGCAGGTCTTACCAGCACCGATGATCAGGAAGCGGGCCTCCTTTCGAACGCCATGGTCACGCAAAGCACGGTAGGCCAGGCTCACCACGCTCACCGGACGGTTGGCGATGCCGGTCTCCGTATATACCCGCTTGGCGGTGATCACCACTTGCTTCATCAGCAGGCGCAGCGCATCGCCGGTAAGGCCGGCAAGGCGGGCGCGCTCATACTGGTCACGCACCTGCGCCAGGATCTCGCGCTCTCCGATCACAAGGCTCTCCAAGCTGGAGGCCACGCTGATGAGGTGGGTCACGGCTTCGGCACCGCTATGGAGCACGGCGGCACGCAGCGCCATGTCATGCGTCACATCATCCAGTTGGGGGCGCCATTGTTGGAGCAGGGCATCCGTACGCACCCCTTCCGCAGCGGAAACGAACACGAGCTCGGCGCGGTTGCAGGTGGTGATGAAGAAACACTCCTCCACCAGACCCGACTCCTTCAAGCGGATCCCGGTCTCCTTCAGTGTGTTCTCCTCCAAATGGAACTTGCCCACTGCTTCCAGCGGAAGACGCTGGTGTGTCAGGGCGAGGATATGCAGGCGGGAGAGGTCCATCGTTCGGCACTGCGAAGGTCCCCCGACCCGTAGGGCGCTCGGTCATGGAACTGTCAAGGGCCCGACCAAGCGGGCAGGCCTGCTGAAGAAAGGGTACGGCACATGACCGATGTCATCAACAGTGCACCTTGGGGAAACGCCTTCGGTGGTCCGGCTGTGCGCCTGGTAGGGGGGATAGTTTTGGGCGGTACCCCGAGTCGTACTCCCCCGGAACCTGGGACCGACAAGGACCGTAGAACGCCCGTTCCAGCGCCGCGCGCAACCCTCAGGCATGCTCTTCAACTCCCTCGACTTCGCGATCTTCCTGCCGATCGTTTTCGTGCTGTATTGGCTATTGAACCGCGACCTGCGCGTTCAGAACAGCTTCCTGATCCTCACGGGATTCGTGTTCTACGGTTGGTGGGACTGGCGCTTTCTAGGGCTGCTGATCTTCACCTCCGGCACGGATTACCTCGTGGCGATGGGCATGGAGCGGGCCACCAGTGAGGCGCGTCGCAAGGCCCTGCTGGGCGTCAGTCTGGTCGCGAACCTGGGCTTGCTGGGCTACTTCAAGTACTACGACTTCTTCATCAACAGCTTCCATGAGGCGTTCACTTTCATGGGCCTGCCCTTCGGCCTTCGCGCACTGGGCCTGGTACTTCCCGTGGGCATCAGCTTCTATACGTTCCAGAGCCTGAGCTACACCATCGACGTTTACCGCAAGCAGCTGAAAGCCACCAGCGACCCCATCACCTTCTTCGCCTTCGTGAGCTTCTTCCCGCAGATGCTCGCCGGCCCCATTGAGCGGGCCCGCAACATGATCCCCCAGTTCCTGAAACCACGCGTGTTCGACACGGCCATGGCGCGTGACGGTCTTCGGCAGATGCTTTGGGGCCTGTTCAAGAAGATCGTGGTGGCGGACAATTGTTCGCAGATCGTGAACATGCTCTACGCGGACCCCTCGGCCCACAGCGGTTCCACGATGGCACTGGCCACGGTACTGTTCGCCTTCCAGATCTACGGCGACTTCAGCGGCTACAGCGACATCGCCATCGGTGCGGCGCGGCTGTTCGGTTTCGAGCTCATGCGGAACTTCGCCTTCCCCTATTTCAGCCGCGACATCGCGGAGTTCTGGCGGCGCTGGCACATCAGCCTCAGCACCTGGTTCAGGGACTACCTCTACATCCCTTTGGGCGGAAGCCGTGGCAACAAGGCCTTCGTGGTGCGCAACACCATGATCATTTTTCTGGTGAGCGGCTTCTGGCACGGCGCCAACTGGACCTTCGTGGCCTGGGGCGCGATCAACGGCCTGTTCTTCCTGCCCTTGGTGCTGCAGGACAAGCACCGCAGCATGCTCGGCACGGTGGCAGAGGGTCGTGCGTTGCCTTCCGTGCGTGAACTGCTGATGATGCTGATCACCTTCGCCATGGCCTGCTTCGCTTGGATCTTCTTCCGGGCACAGAGCATGGGCGAAGCCTTCGAGGTGATCGGGCAGATCCTCTCCCGTTCGCTCTTCAGCATGCCCGAGCTTCCGATGCCACGAACGTTGGCCTACGGAATGCTCGGCATAGCGATCACCCTGGTGTTCGAGTGGCTCAACCGCGAACGGCAATACGGCCTGCAGATGGACGGTCGCAGCGTGCGGCCCGTTCGTTACGCGCTCTACTATGGCATCATCGCGGTCATCATTCTCTGCGCACCCTTGGGCGGTGGCGAATTCATCTACTTCCAGTTCTGAGCCATGGTGCGCCGCTTCCTCCTCCACTGCCTGTTGTTGAGCCTCCCCGTGGTGGGCATGCTCGCAAGCTACTGCGGATACAACGCCCGCTTCTTCCCAGCACCGCACATCACCAACAACCTCTCGATGAACGAGAAGGCCCTGTTGTTGAACCGACGGTCCAATCCCGAGGTGAACATCCTCGCGCTCGGTTCCTCGATGACGCAGATCAATCTGAGCAGCAAGGCCGTGGTGGAGCGCTACGGCGATACGGCATACTTCAACTTCAGCGGCTGGGGCATGGACATGAAGCAGGCGAACGCCTTGGCGCGCCTCATGGTGCCACGCATGAGACCGAAGCTCTACCTGCTCGGCAGCAACCTCATGGACTTCAGCTTGGACCCGGACCGGGCCACCATCGATCCGCCGAAGGTGGCGGACCTGGCCTTGGGCGGCTCACCCTTGCTCGCCTACTTGAAACATGCGGGCCCGGCTTATTACCTCCGCCAGATGGAGACCAACCGAACACGCTTCAGCGATCCGGCCAGCTACGAGTGTCTGATGTACGACAGCCATGGTGGTGTGGCCTTGAACGTGCCGAAGGAGCGCATCGAGCCCGGACTCTGGACCAAAGCGCCACCCACCGCCGACAAGCTGGACACCGCGCAGTATGCGGCCTTCGATGACCTCTGCAAGTACCTGCGCGAGCAGAAGGTCGACCTCGTCTTCATCCTGGCGCCTTACCGCGCTGGACTGCACACGGCCGAGGTGGATCGGACCATCGCGCTCCACGCTGAACGCATCAAGGCCATTCTTGCGCGCCATGGGCACCGCTATGCCGATACGGAGGACCGCCGTTGGGACGATGCCTTGTACTGTGATGCGAGCCACTTCAACGAGGCTGGTGCTTACCAGTTCACGAAGGAAGTCCTGTCGCGAGTGCCTTGAATCAGGCCATCGGATCGATACTGAACTCGGCATCCAACCAGGCCTTGGCCTCATCTTCCTGCAGGAAGATCCGCGTGGGGAAACCCTGTGGGAAGTAGGCGAAGTAGAGCTTGACGAGCAGTTCGGACATGCTGCTTTCGGCAACAATGGCCACCGCCTTGAGCCCGTCTGTGCTCCGATTGGCCTTGTAGTGATCCGCCGACATCACCGCCAGATCCAGCTCCGCGTCGGGCGGAAGCACCAGCATGATGGCGATCGGGGCGACACCACAGAGCTTGACGCGTTCCTGCATGATCGCTGCGATGCCTGCGGCATTGATGAAAACGGCCGGCTTGAAACGCACTTCCACCCTTCCAGGTGAAACATGCGTGAGGTCCGCCAAAGGCGTAGCGCTTGAAGTCTGCATGTTGGGGAGATCAACATTGTGAGGCCACAAAGATGGCCCGTAGGCTCCGACCTAGCTCAGCGCAATAACAACACGTGGCCCTTGGCTACACGCTTGCCGGTGAGAATGTCGGAATCGGGCACGTATTCCACGGTCCAAGCGTACACGCCGGAGGCCAGCGCACCGCCATCCCAAGCCATGAAAGGGTCCGTGGTCATCCACTGTTCCCTGCCCCAGCGGTCGAAGATGCGCAGGATGTAGGACTCGTTCGGGCAGGTGAACTGCGGCAGAAAGAGCTCGTTGATGCCATCCCCATCGTGGGTGAAGGTGTTCGGCACGTACACCGGGCAATCGCAATAATCGAGGCCGATCGTCACGCTGTCCACATCCGTTCCGCAGACGTTCGTAACGGTGACCGAATACACATCCGGCCCATCGATGAAGATGGAAGGACCCGTACTACCGTCGTCCCAGAGGTAGGTGTAGTTCGGGCCTTCGGCCACCAGCTCTTCCACACTTCCGGCGCACAACAAGTGATCCGGCCCCAGGTCCACTACCGGCAATGCGATGATGCCAAGATCCAGGCTGTCGGTGGTATAGCAGCTGTTCTCCTCAACGATCACCCAATACACACCCGCACCGTTCGTGGTCCGCGAAGGGGAAGTCGTGCCATCCTCCCATGTGTAGGTACCGCCAGGCCTGGTCACATCGAACAGCAGATCATCGGCCTCACAGATGGTCGTATCGGCGCCAAGGTCGACGATGGGAAGCGGATAGTAAGCGAAGGTCACCGTATCGCGGTCGCGGCAACCGTCCAGATCCACCGTCACCCAATAGGTCCCGGCGCTGGTCACGGTCCACGTGGGGGCCGTGCTGCCATCGTGCCACAGGTAGGTGGAACCCGGATACGAAGCGTTCAGCACCTCTTCATCCCCGTTGCAGCGTTGCAGATCAGGGCCGATGTCCGCCACCGGAAGCGGCAGTTCGGTCACCAGAACGCTGTCGCGCGTGGTGCAACCGTTCTCGGTAACATCCACCCAATAGATGCCCGATGCTGCGGGGGTGAGGTCGGCGGCCACGCTTCCGTTCTGCCAGGCATAGGCATCCGCTGAAGGCCATTGCGGATCGAGGAGGATGGTCACGTCCTCGCAATAGGTCGTATCCGGTCCCAGGTCCGGCTGCGGATAGCTGAAGTAGGTCACCACCACCTCATCCGTGTACGTGCAGTAGGGTGTGAACAGAATGTCATCGATGGCGAAGTCGTTACCGGACTGCGCTGTGTTGAGGTTGGTGATGCAAAGGGTAACTGAGGTGGAAGCACCCGAGTTCCACAGGTTGTAGAAATTCAGCCAGAGACCGGTGGTGCTGGAGGCGTTCAGGTTGCCGATGGAAACGCCATCCACGGTGAAGGACAACTGTGCCGGAGAGGCCGAGACGGCGGAGGCCAGCCACGCGGAGAACGCGTAGGTCGTGTTCGGCAACACGCTCACGGTCTGGCACCAGATGTTCTGGCCTACAATATCGGATCCGTTCACCACCAGCATGTTGCCGCTACCGGTCGTGTGATCACCGAAGGAGGCGAAGTTGTTGTGCACCAACGACGGCGAAGTGGAAACAGCATAGGTGCTCTGCAGGGACAAGAGCCCATAGGTGCCACCGGTCCCCGGCACATAGTCACTGGTGAACGCGGTGGCGCCCGCACTGAAGTCGCCGTTGGTGATCACGTTGTTGCCAGCGCCGATCTCCGTGACGGTGCAACCGTAAGTGCCCGCAGTGGAGACCGTGATCGCGGTGCCTGTATTGCCCGTGGTCCACAGGTAGCTCTGGAACCCGGCCGGTGCCGTCAACGTCACAGGTTGGCCGACGCAGAGGCTCGTATCCGGACCCAGATCAAAGGTGGAGACGCACTGCGCAGAGGCGAGCCCTCCGAAGAAGGTCGCGGCAAGGATGGGCAGTGTTCTGCGATGATTCCACATTTTGCATTCGCAAAACTACCGGGAACGAACGAGCCTGTCTGTCGTTATCGCTCTACAAGGCTGCACCATCGACGCAAGGGGTGCGGTTCCCGTTGCCTTCGGCCAGCAACTCCGTTCCGACCAGACGACAAGAACGGTCCGTATGCAACCTCGGTCCAGCACCGAAACGGCACGGTCGGAGCGGCACAGGCTGCACGAACCCACTGTGGCCCGATGTTGGTGGGAACGGCGGACCATGCGCATCATCACCCTCCTGTTCGTGCTGTGTTCGACGACGGCGGCACAAGCGCAATCCATCCTTGGCGGCAGTGGTACCGGATCGGGCGGTGGCCTCGGGAACGGCCTGCTCGATGCATTGCCGGGCGTTGCCGGTCTGCTGAACACGGACCCGGTGGAACGTCCACGCGACATCGAGACCCGCGTGCTCTTCGGGCTCGGTGTCTGCTTGCAGGCAGCTGAAGTGACCACTGGTTCGGGCAGTGCGAAAGCGCACAGTTATCCGTGGTTGGGCCTTGTGATGGAGGGTGGGACCTCGTTCACCTACCGGGACCGGGTAAGCCTCACCTTGAGCGGCGCCTGGGGCTTCACCGGCTACATGTTGACCCTGGACACAGCGTTCAACCGCGTGTACCACAGCACCAAACGTGCGGAAGCCCGCCTGGCCTGGCACACCCATCCACGCAAAGGCCGCCTCGACCAATGGCGATTCGGTCTGGCCATGGGCGGCACCTTCCAGCAGGCCGATGAACGCACCGAGGTGAACGGGCCTTTCCAAGCGATCACCATGGCGCCTGCGCTCACCCGGCCCTATGTGGCCCCTGAGATCGGCTGCATCGGCGCAACGGGCAAGGACCGCGTGGAAATGAGCCTGCGCTATGTGGTGCACCTGGACAACGGGCCGGCCTGGACCAGCAGTGCGACCATGAGCAGCAGCAAGGCGGAATACGCTGCGACCGACGACCACTTCGCCCTGGTAACGCGTTACCACATCGGTTTCCGTCACAAGGAACCGGGGGTCGGACCCATCCACCTGCCGGAAGGAGAACGCGGGCAGGACACGCTCACCGCACTGCGCTGCAAACGTGAACGCATCACCCTCCGGCTCTGGGACGATGCGGAGGTGGACGGTGACACGGTCAGTGTGCTGTTGAACGGCAGGCCGGTACTGGTGGCACACAAGCTCACCCACGATGCGGTGAAGCTGCGGCTGAACATGCGCTATGGCACCAACGCCATCGAAGTGATCGCGCACAACGAAGGGCGCATCCCGCCCAACACGGCACGCGGCATCGTGCGCCGCGGAAAGGGTAAGGAACCCATGCTCATCAAGACCTACCGCACGCGCAGCCAGTTGCTGATGATCGAGAGGGGCAAACGCCTCAAAGCCTAGCCCGCTATTCGTCAAGCTTGAACATCACCGGGATCGTCATCCGCACAGACACGGGCTGTCCGTTCTGGCGGCCCGGTGTCCACTTCGGCATGGCCTTCACTGCGCGCGTTGCTTCACGGTCCAAGGCCGGACATGCGGGCACGCCACGTAGCACCTTCACGTCCGAGACCAAGCCTTCACGGTCCACCACGAAGGCGATGAACACCTTGCCATCCACACCGACCTCCTTGCATTCCTCCGGGTAGCGGATATTCTTCGAGAGGTAGGTCATCATGGCCTGTTGTCCACCGGGGAATTCCGGCATCTGCTCAGCGAAGGTGAGCGGCTCCTGCGCCGCATCGGCATCCACCGGTATCGCCTCTGGCCCAGGGTCCTCGGTCACGCCCTCCATGGGCTCGATCCGTTCAACGTCAACGGGCGGCGCTTCTTCAAGGATAGGGGGCGGCTGCACTTGCGCGAACAGGCTTGACGCAAGAAGAACGAACGGAAGAAAAAGCAGGCGCATGGGAGGTAGATCCGTTAAAGCACGTTGATGTAGCCGGTCGTCTTTCGTTCCACTGGATCGGCACCCACGATCGCCGTGTACTCCACGATCCACATGTACGTGCCGCTCTGCAGCTTCTCGGTCTTCAGGAGCCCTCCGGGGAAAAGTGCTGGATCCGCCGTGGCGAACAATTCCTGGCCCCAGCGGCTGTAGATCTTCGCATTGAACTTGGTGATGCGACAATCGCACTGCACCTGCGGCACGGACTCCATGTTGATCGAAATGGACGTGGGCACCAAGAGCTGGCAAGGCTCGGGTTGGGCTACAGGCTTTGGGGCGGGTGCGGGTTGCTGGGCCATGACGAAATGGGCCAGGAGCAATGCGAGTACGAAGGAGATCGCTTTCATGTGTGGAATGGTCCGAAGGTAGCCCGAAGTGCAAGGACCCTGCCATCGCCATGCTATCATACACGGCTGATGATGAGTGGTTCACCACAGTGCCCTCAACTGTTAAGATCTGTTTAGCCCCGTTCGACCTTGCGAGCGTCCTAACGACCTTCATGTCACAACGCCGGAAGCCATGCCATCCACCCGCTTCATCGCCCCCTTCCTGCTCTGCGCCCTTACCTCCTGTTCGAACGACCACGGGGTGGAGCTCACCAATGCAACGCCACCGCTCGATCGTGCGATCGTCCGCTTCGGTCGCACGGCATCCGCAAAACTCGACTGCAACTTCGACCTCATCCAGCGGACCTGTGCGCTCTATGTGGCCGTACGCTCCAGCGCGTGGAACGGGTCCATCGCCTTCGGCCGCGACATGGAGGACGACATGGTGCGGTGGAACAAGTGCCCGGGCGGCACCAAGGTCGCATGCGTGGTGACACCGACCGCGAACGGGGACACGGTGATCACCGGGATCCCCTTCACGCACGCCTCCATCGAAGGCCATTAAGGTTTCACCTGTTCTCAGGGGCTGCTCGGGGCTTTCCAGCGTGCGTATCACGACCAGGTTGATCTCACAACGTCCAGCAGCATACGCGTCGGCTTGACCTTCTCCGAATGCGTTTCTTGAAAGAGACCCTGATGCTGATCGGATCATAAGCGAGGGCTCATCGGGGTCCAATTCGTGGGAACCGGATCGGAATTTTGTTCCGAAAAGAGCCCCCTGCACACGTGATCAAAGAGCAGGAACGATGCCGAGCTTCGGTCTACATTCGTTGGAACAGTTCCCTGATGCTACGCCACAGATCGTTCCTTCCATTCTTGGCCTTGTGCGGTCTTGGAACGAGCGCGTTGGGGCAATGCGGATTCGACACGCTTTTGCATACCGAGCGAATGGACCCTTCGCGTCGTGCAGCGATGGAGAACTTCGACCGACAGGCCCATGAATTCAACCAGTATGCCCAACGAGGCGGAGGGCTTACACCATTGGAAGTGCCGGTGGTGGTGCACGTGATCCATAAAGGCGTGCCGGTCGGGGCGTCATCCAATCCAACGGACTCAGCGATCTTGGCCGCACTGGAGTGTGTGAACGCCCGATACGCGGGAGCGATCGGCACTGGAGTGGACACCGAGATCGCTTTCTGCTTGGCCCAGCTGGATCCGGATGGCCAGCCCACCAACGGCATTGACCGTATTGATGGAAGCGTATATCCGAACTACACCACTTCAGGCCTGGCCTCTTCCGGAGCACCTTGCACCGGTCCGACGCAGTTCACCATCGCCCAGGACCATGGCTGGCCGGGAACGGGCTACTACAACATCTACCTGGTACACTCCGTCTGTGGTTCGCTCGGTGGTGGCTTCGCCTATCTACCAAGCCTTACGCCGATCTTCTGGGATGGTGCTTACATACCCACGGTACAATTCAATTGCACCTCTGGACTGGGCGCTCATGAATTGGGCCACGGCATGGGTCTGTACCACACGTTCGAGGGCGATGGCTGGGGCGCGAACTGTCCCCCGAACACGGATTGTACCATGCAGGGCGACCGGGTCTGCGACACGCCACCGCACAAGTACGGCGACTGTTCGATCCTCGTGAGCCCCTGCGATACAACGCTCGTTGACTGGGAGAATTCCTGCAGGAACTTCATGAGCTATTGCGCCACCGAGCGCTTTTCGACGGGGCAGCAGTACCGCATGCACTTCAGCATCCTCAACTACCGCTCCGCGCTCATGCAGTCCTTCGTGTGCTACCCGGACTCGTGCATCCCGGCCTCTGGACCGTTCGATCGGGAGCTCTCCGCAACAGCACCGATCCCGGGTGTTTCCGTGCTGCGCTGGAACAATGCACATGCCGATGCCATCAACCTGCGCTACAGGCAACTACCCATCGGAACCTGGACGCAGGTGAGCAACCTTCAGACCGACAGTCTTGTGATCACCGGCCTGCCCTCGTGCACTTCCTTCGAGTTCCAGATCGAAGTGATCTGCTCAGGAGCAGGCACCGGTTTCAGTCCCGGATCCTCTTGGACCACGCCCGATTGCCCCGATTGCTCAGGCGCTACGTATTGCGTCAGCCAAGGCAGCCTGGACGGATGGATCGAGAGTGTATCCATCGGCACCTACCAGAACGTGAGCGGCGAGGACTTCGGCTATGCCTATTTCGATGGCCCGGTCACTACGCTTTACCGGGGGCTCACCCATGCCCTTTCCGTGACACCAGGCGCCGACCCGCTCTACCTGAAGGCCTGGTGCGACTTCAACTCCGACGGCGCCTTCGATGCTTCGGAACTGATCCTGGATCCCGGTGTCGTCTCGGCCACCACCATCTCAGCGAACTTCACCGTTCCGCTCAACGCGGTCCTCGATGCCACCCGAATTCGCATCGCCGGCAACAGCAGCAACGCCGTTCAGGGCCCTTGCCAGAGCGTCACCTTCGGCGAGACCGAGGACTATTGTGTGCTGATCGGGGAATTGAGCACGGGGCTGGCACCAACAACGCTCAGCGGCAACGTGATGTGGCCGAACCCGGCGAGCACGTGGGTGGATTGGCACCTCAGCGAGCCTGTGACCAGCGTTGATGTGTTCGACCTCACCGGTCGGAAGTTGCGGCCCACTGTGCTCCACATGGGCACTGACGGAGTGCGGATCGACGTCGGGCAGCTGGCGAACGGAGAGTACATCGTACGTGCTGTTCTGCGCAACGGTTCAAGCATGCAGCGCGTGCTCGTGCAACACTGAGAACAACCTGCGTACGGATACAAGCCGAGCACGACCTGTGACCAACTTCCAAGAGCACCACTGCGCTCTTCGCTACATCGTCGCAGGGCTTCGCTGCCCTTCCATCGCCGTCGGTTCCGCGTAGTGGCGGTACACCAGCACGGTGATGATGCCGCCGAGCACCAAGGCAACGGCCAGCACGATGGCCAGGCCACGTGCCGCGATCTTGTCGGTGGGCTGATGATCCTCCACGCCCATGGGTGGGGCGGGATCCGGCTCGTTGAAGTGCTTGTCCTCTGACATGGTTTCCGGGCTTTGGTCCGAGCACTTCCCAAACCGTGCCCCGTGTGTTCGCAACGTGGAACAAGCACGGAAACCCTTGAAATGAAGAAGCGAATGGCGAGCGGAACCCTCACTGCTGAGGCGGTCTTTCCCCAATGAGCGTGCAGATCCAGGACATACCGCCAGATCGCCCGTGACCGGGTTCACCGACGCGATCTTTCCCTCCATCCGAACCTTCCGGCCCCGATGAGAGCGCTTCTCCAAGTATCGGCAGGCGTCCCCTATTTCACCGCTCCAGCGGACCAACGCACAATGTCCGCGAACAACTGCGGCTTCAGGTCCACGTAGCGCGTGCGCCCTCCTTCCTCGATCTCATCCTGCAGGAAATGGTTGCCGTTCGGGAACACCCGGTAGGTCAGGTTGGTGCGACCGTGCTGCAGGAACGCGATGGGAGCGTAGTCCGTGTTCATGACGAAAGAGCCCCACAGGTCCTTGCCCCCGGCCACCATGTAGATCGGGATGTCGAGCTTGAGCATGTTGTCCAAGGGCGTCTCGTCGCTGAAGCTCGCCCAGCGCAGGTAGGTCTCGCGGTTCCATGTCCGCTTGGTGCTTGTCGGGTCCTGCAGGAACTGTTCGTATTCATGCAGCAGGCTGTCGATGTGCGTCTGACCATCCACATAGGACTGTTCGCCGCGCAAGGAGGCAAGCCGCTCCTGCAGCACGAAGTCGTACAGGTGGTTCAGCGTGTTGCTGTTCAGCATCACAACGTGCGTCACCTTCTTGTTCAGCACCGCCACTTTGGGGGCCACCTGCCCACCTTGCGAATGGCCGATGACCAGGATGCGCGAAGGGTCCACTGGCAAGAGCTCCATGGCCCGATCAATGAGCAGTGATGCCGCTTCGGCCCGCCACTCCAGGGAATAGCGTTCAGTGAATTCCGCGTTCAATGGATAGGAGGTCTGGAAGTTCACGGGGTCCTTCGCCACCGTATCGAACAGCGGCACACCCGGCTTGGATACGCAGATCACATGGAACTCGTCCTTGTACCGCTCCACTTCCAGAAAGCCCTTCCAAGCGTAGGAGCCCAGGTCCTTGTGATAAGCGAAGGTGGGCTCGTTGCCCGATCCGTGGATGAAGAGCATTATCGGCTTGCGCTTGGTGATGGTGGAGCGGAAGGTGCAGAACTCCACTTTGCCCGATCGCTCGTCCTGGATGGTGAACTCCTGGAACCCCTCGCGCAGGTCCGTTTGCGCGAACGAGGGAGCGATCATCCACAGCGTCAGGGAAAGGAAGAGGGCGGATCGCAGTTGGTTCATCGATGGTGCCGGTTGAACCAAAGATCGAACTTCCACACGGAGCTTCTCAGCGAGGCGAACGCAGCCGTACCTCCCTCAAGCACCGTTCCACGTTGCAGATCACAAGCAGGGGCTTCATCAAGGTCCACTTCCCGAGAGCCTGATGGAAATTCCACGGATCCAATACCTTTAGTCGGACCGCAGGCCATGGACCTGGTATGCGGGCGGAACAGGACATTTCAACCAGAACATCAAGCCATGAAGATCCCCTTCTCGTGCCGAGGCC
>JADZGG010000065.1 GCA_020854015.1 Flavobacteriales bacterium | reverse complement strand
GGTCGCCTTCATCGCAACTGGGTCAAGGCTTCAGGTACCGTGCGCACCGGCAGTTGGCAGGACTTCTCGACACAGACGAAGATGGTGGTGCCGCTCAGGCTTTTACCTTGCAGCAGCGGCAGCGCGCTTGTTGCCGTGGTTCCAAGGAACAGGCGGTTGGGGATGTATGTCCCTGCGAACTCGGCGCGTCGGGTCAAGGCCTCCGGGCCAGTGATGGCGATCTCGTTAAGTGGATGCACATGCATGAGCATGAGCTGGGCCCAATTGCTGTAGCCGGAAGGGTAAGTGTGCATCTGTGGCTTCACGTTGTTCAGCATGCCCGTGCTGAGGGCGATGTAGCGTTGATCATCGAACAGGTGACCGAGCTGGAAAAGGGCCTTGGCCATGCTGCTGTTGGAGGCCGGTATCACGTTGTCCGTGACCTCGCTCTTGCGCGCGATCAGGGGCGGGTCCTGGTCGCTGGTGAAGTGGAACACTGCTTCGCCCTCGGCATGGAAGTGGGCGATGGCGTGGTCCGCCAGGGCCTTCGCCTCGGTCAGCCAACGCTCATCGAACGTGACGCCGTACAAGGCCAGCAAGGCCTCGGTGGTGAAGCTGTAGTCCTCCAGGTAACCATTGATGGCCGCCTTGCCTGCCTTGTAACTGTGCCACAGGCCACCATCCGGACGGCGGCATTTCGTCAACAGCAGTTCCATGGTGCGCCTGGCTTGTGCAAGGTGCGCCGGTTCGCCGAAGACCTCATAGGCATCGCAATAGCCTTGGACCATCATGGCGTTCCAGCTGGTCAAGGCCTTGTCGTCGAGGCCAGGTCGTTCACGTTTCGCACGTGCTTCCAGTAGCTTGGCGTTGATCGTGTTGATCATGCGACGTAGCTCTTCTTCGTTCGATCCGCGCTTGTTCGCGAATTCCTCATCGCTCACCGGACGAAGCAGGATGTTATTGCCATGCTCCCAAAGGCCCTTTCCACCGACGGCATAGAGATCAATGGCCAAGGCCGCGTCCGTACCGAGCACGCTTTCCAATTCGGCCTTCGTCCACACGTAGAACTTCCCTTCCTCGCCTTCGCTGTCCGCATCCAGCGCGCTGTAGAACGTACCTTCCGGCGACATCATCTCCCGTTCGAGAAAGGCGATGGTGCCCATGACCACGCGCCGGTATTCCTCGTTGTGCATGGCTTGGTAGCCTTGGCTGTAGAGCGAAACGAGCTGGGCGTTGTCGTACAACATCTTCTCGAAGTGAGGCACTTTCCAGAGCACATCGGTGCTGTAACGCGCGAAACCGCCTCCCACCTGGTCGTAGATGCCACCGCGCGCCATCTTGTTCAAGGTGAGCGCCACATGTGCCTTCAGTTCACTGTCGTTGGTGAGCCAGGCCTGGCGCAACAGGAACTGGTAGTTGTTGGGCAGGGGGAACTTGGGTGCGCGGTCCGGTCCGCCTTCTTCATTGTCGAAGGTGCTGTCCCACACCGTGATGAGCTCGGCAAGGTCTTTCTTGGTGAATTCCGCTGGCGCTTCGTTCACGTGCACGAGCTCCATGCTGCGCACTCCTTCGTGCAATCGTTCCGCGTAGCCCGTCACCTTCACGGGATCCTTGGTCCAAGTGGTATGCAGATCTTGGAGCACCTGTGTCCATTGTTGTGGCGGGAAATAGGTTCCACCGTATACGGGTCGCCCGTCGGGCAGTGTGAAACAGTTCAGGGGCCAGCCGCCGCGGTTCGTCATCAGCTGCACAGCGGCCATGTATACTTGGTCCACATCGGGTCGCTCCTCGCGGTCCACCTTGATGCATACGAACCGCTCGTTCATCAGCGCGGCGATACTGTCGTTCTCGAAACACTCGCGCTCCATCACATGGCACCAATGGCAGCTGCTGTAACCGATGCTCACCAGCATGAGCTTGTTCTCCGCCTTGGCCTTTGCGAAAGCCTCTTCGCCCCAGGGATACCAGTCCACGGGGTTGTGCGCGTGCTGCAGCAGATAGGGGCTGGTCTCTTGGGCGAGCCTGTTGGTGTGGGCGTGCATGGTATCTTGCGGAGAGGCGTCGGACCCGTTTCCTTTGGAATGGCAGTTGCCCAAGGCCAGCAGCAGCGAAAGTGCGCTGGCGACGAAGGGAACGTGGTGGAACGACATGATGAACAAAGGAACGGAGACAATGGAGCGCCTGGGGCGTTACGCAGGGCAGGAGCATCAACAAGGCTCCGTGGAGCGCATGGCGCGCGAGCAGTATTGGCCGGGGACCATGATGGCCTTCGGCATGCTCACGTTCATTGCCACGTTCTGGGTGGGCCAGTCCGTCACCTTCATCACCTACGGGGGCATGTTCCGGTGGCTGGCCTTCTTCTGTTTCGTGGGCAACTTGCTGCCCTATGTGCGCAGCGGCCTGGCGCTCGGCATGGAGCGGTTCGAGTGGTTCATGTTCAACCTGCTCGCCGTGGGGCCGTTCACGTTCAGCATTCTGCTCTGGTTCAACTACGGCATGCGGGGTGGATCGACGACCTACATCCTGGATGGCAACTATTCACGCCAGGAGACCTTGTCCTACTGGCACGATGCCGGTGCCTTTCCGCCCGGGCGACGCATGGACGAACTGGCCTCACGGCTGACACAGAACGAGGAATTGCGAGGCTTTGTGATCGGTCCGCTGCTCGGCGTCTCCAAGGGAGCGTTGGGTTACGACGTGATAGACCGGTGGGAGACCTCGGTGGCGTTGAAGGTCGAAGAGCTGCACTAGTCGTTAAGGGGCACACGCTCCTCCACGTCGAAGGGGAAGCGCTTCTTCAGCAGAAAAGCGGAAGCGGCCACCGTGCCCTTGGCACCGATGCGTGTTTCACCTGAGAGCACGGCTCCCATGATGGTGATGAGCGCTGTTCCACCCTTGCCATCGAAACGTGCATGGAGCGGGATATCGTAGGTGCGTGACGAGCGCTTCTCCAGCACTACTGAGCTGTCCAGCGTGGCCTTGCCGACGTTGGCCCCGTTGAGGTAGAGGTCCACATCGGGGTCCGAGACCTTGATCCGGAAGCCGTTGGGGTTGTTGATGGTCACATTCACCCGGGCGGCGATGCCGTCCTTGTCGAGCCGTTGCACCTCCACACCGTTGAAGGCCTGAAGTTCAACATCCTTGTACGCCCGGCAACCCATAAGGGCCACGGGAATCAGAAGAAGGAGCAGGTTCCGCATGGGCAGTACCTTGCGAAGGTCGTGCCGCGGATCAGGCCTTGTGGCCCGAAGCGGCATAGTGCTGGAAGAAGCGGGGGATGGTGCTGATGCCCTTGAAGTAGTTGAACACGCCGTAGTGCTCATTCGGGCTGTGGATGTTGTCAGAGTCCAGCCCGAAGCCGAAGAGCACGGTCTTCAAGCCCAATTCGGCCTCGAACAGCGCCACAATGGGGATGCTTCCGCCGCCGCGGGTGGGGATGGGCTTCTTGCCGAAGGTCTCCTCCATCGCCTTGCTGGCTGCGAGGTAGGCGGGCGAGTCGATCGGGGTCACGGCTGCTTCCCCGCCGTGGTGCGGACGCACTTCCACCTTCACGCTGGGTGGGGCAATGCGCTCGAAGTGGTCCTTGAAGAGCTTGGTGATGGCATCGCTCTTCTGGTCAGGTACCAGACGCATGCTGATCTTGGCGAAGGCCTTGGAAGGGAGCACGGTCTTGGCACCCTCACCGATGTAGCCGCCCCAGATGCCATTGACGTCCAGCGTCGGGCGAATGCTGCTGCGCTCCTCGGAGGTGTAGCCGCTTTCGCCGAGCACATCACCGATCTGAAGGTCCTTCTTGTACGCTTCCAGATCGAACGGTGCTTCGGCAAGGGCTTTGCGTTCTGCGGCGCTCAACTCCTTCACCGCGTCGTAAAAGCCGGGGATGGTGATGCGGCGGTCTTTGTCGTGCATGCTACTGATCATGTCGCACAGCACATTGATGGGGTTGGCCACGGCACCACCGTACACCCCGCTGTGCAGGTCGCGGTTGGGTCCGGTCACCTCCACCTCCAAGTAGCTGAGGCCGCGCAAGCCCGTGTTGATGCTGGGCACATCGTTGGCGATCATGGCGGTATCGCTGATCAACACCACATCGGCCTTCAAGCGTTCCTTGTTGTTCTTCACGAACAGGCCCAGGTTATCCGACCCGACCTCCTCTTCGCCCTCGATCATGATCTTCACATTGCAAGGCAGCGTGCCGGTCTTGACCATGGCCTCCACTGCTTTCACATGCATGTAGAACTGGCCCTTGTCATCAGCGCTGCCGCGGGCATAGATCAGTCCATCCTTGATCACAGGTTCGAAGGGGCCGCTGTGCCAGAGGTCCAAAGGGTCCGGGGGTTGCACATCGTAGTGGCCGTATACGAGCACGGTCGGTTTCGATGGGTCGATGATCTTCTCGCCGTAGACGATCGGGTGTCCTGCGGTCTGGCAGACCTCCACCTTGTCCGCACCGGCCTCGATCAGGCGCTGCTTCACAGCTTCTGCACAACGGGCCACATCGCCCTTGTACTTGGGGTCCGCGCTCACGCTTGGGATGCGCAAAAGGTCGAGCAACTCGCTGAGGAACCGGTCTTTATGGGTTTCGATGTAGGCGTCGATGGCGGACATGCGATGGGATTTGGCTGGCCACGAAGATAGCGGGCAAGTGAAAGGGGGACACAGGCAACCAATCTTGCGCGGATCCAGTCTTCACCCGGTGCCTGTAAAGTCCTAATTTTCAAGTCCAGAAATGGAATCCATGGTCCGATCGCTACGCTTCGCGCTGTTCGCCCTGTTGCTCCCGCTTGCGGGACAGGCCCAATTGGTGGTCACGAACACCCAGACGCCGGCTTGGTTGGTGCAGAACATCTTGCTGGGGCAGGGTCTCTCGGTCAGCAACATCACCTTCAATGGGGCACCGGCCACGGTGGTGACCGAACAAGTGGGGGAGGTGGACGCCACCAACACGGTACTGGGCCTGGGGCAGGGCCTCATTCTCGCGACCGGTGATGTGAACAACGCCCTTGGGCCGAACAACAGTGGCAGCAGCAGCTTGGGTGGCGGGAACATGGGACAGACGGATCCCGACCTTGAGATCTTGGCGAACCCACAATCGGTGAACGACGCGGCCGTGTTGGAGTTCGATTTCGTGCCGACCGGTGATTCCCTGAAGTTCGACTTCGTGTTCGCTTCCGACGAGTACCTCGAATTCGTCAACAGTGTGAACGACATCTTCGGGTTCTTCCTGAGTGGGCCGGGGATATCCGGGCCCTTCTCCAACAACTCGGCCAACATTGCGTTGATCCCGAACACGACCGACCCCGTGACCATCAATACGGTCAATGACGTGGTGAACTCGGCTTACTATGTCGTGAACGGAACCGGCATCAATTTCCCGTACAACGGCAACGCCATGTATCCGCAATACGATGGGTTCACGGTGGTGATCACGGCGCAAGCGGAAGTGATCTGCGGCCAGACGTACCACATCAAGATCGCCATTGGTGACGCGAGCGATACGGCCTGGGACAGCGCCGTGTTCCTTAAGGCCGGCAGTTTCACCAGTACCGGCCAGGTGGCGCCGAACCTGGCGGCAGGCGTCAATGTGGTGAACGATACGATCATGCTCGAAGGTTGTGGCCTCGTAGAGCTTGATTTCGAGCGAATGGGCGATACAGCCACGTACGACACCATCGAACTGGTCATCAGCGGTACTGCTACCGCCGGGGTGGACTATTCCCCAGCCTTGCCATCCCAGATCATCTATCAACCCGGGGACACCATGTTCCCCGTGTTCCTGAACATCCCCTTGGATGCGGATGGTATCGAAACGTTGACGATCACCATCAACCAGAACTTCTTCTGTTCCGGCCAGCAGGTGCAGACGGTCTACGATTTCTACATCGATACACCACCACCTCTGAACGTGGTCTCGAACGACGTGAACGGCGCCTGCGGGCTGAGCTATGTGCTGACACCAACAGTGACGGGCGGAACCGGGAATTACGCGTTCAGTTGGAGCACGGGGGCGACCACGCCCAGCATCACGGTCTCTCCTGGGGTGACGACAACGTACTATTTCACTGTGGAAGACTCTTGCAGTGTTCAGCCAGTGAGCGACAGCATTGTGGTGACCATGCCGGTGTATGCGCCCATGCAGATCACGTTGACGCCCGACACGGCGATCCAATGCCTTGGCAACGCGAACATTTCGGTCACCAGTGCTTCAGGTGGCAACGGCGTATACCAGTATCAATGGTCACTTTATGGAGCCCCGGCGGGTGCCACATCGACGATCAACGTGCCGGCCGCAAGCCCAGCGGTCTATTATGTGGCGGAGGTAACGGATGGCTGCGGTTTCAGTGCCTCGGATTCGGTGCTGGTTAGCACGGCGCCGCTGCCCCCTATCGTCATCACTGCACAGAGCATCACGGTAGTCTGTCCGGGCGACACGACCACCTTGACCTTGGCCAACGTGACCGGGGGCAACGGGGTATATACCTATCAGTGGACCAATAGCTTGAACCAGATCCTCTCGTTCGCGGATACGTTGCAGGTGGGCGTTCCATCAGATGCTTCGTATACCATCACAGTGGCAGACCAATGCGGCTACGAGGGAGATACCACCTTATTCACTTTGCTTCCGATCTATGACCCCTTCGTATTGGAACTGACCGCGGACACCACCATCTGTTATGGTGATTCGGTGTTGCTTTTCGCCGATGTGAGCGGTGGAAGCGGCATCTACACGGTATTCTGGCCGGAGCTGAACTTCACGGACCCGCAGATCTGGGTGACACCTTTGGTACAATCGACCTATTCGGTGGGCATCCTTGATCAGTGCGGCTCAGTGATCAGCGACGCGGTGACCGTGACACCGGAGCCCGTGCTCGTTGACATCGTTGTGACCAACCAAGGCCAGGACGATTGGTATTTGCAGGCCGCCACCTTCCCGATCTGCTCGTTCCACATGTGGAACATGGGTGACGGGACCATGTATCGTACGCCGGATGTGGTGCACAGCTATCTGGACCTCGAGGAGCATTGGGTGACCTTGAACGTGCGCACGATCCACGGTTGCGTGGGTGAGGACAGCGTGCTGATCCGCCCTCCTGCGCACTTGTACTTCCCGAACGCCTTTACTCCCGACGGTGACGGTGTGAACGAAACATTTGGATGGGCGGGGCACTACATCGATGAGTTCGAACTGGCGGTCTTCGACCGTTGGGGTGAATTGATCTACACGGCCACTGACATCCAGAAGCCATGGGATGGTCGCGTGAACGGTTCAGGCAACGCTCAGACCGGTGTGTATGTCTTCAAGTACCGTGCGGCCGGTCACTTGTTCCCCGCTGTTGAGGGATACGGGCATGTGACCTTGCTACGCGGAAGCCAGTAGAAAACAGGATCATCCAAAATGGAACCAGTGAAGAGGATCGCGGCCTTCAGCGCTGCTTGTGCGTGTGTGCTCGTAGGTAATGCCCAACTCGTGGTGAACAACACGGTCACGGTGGCGGACCTCGTACAGAACGTATTGCTCGGCGGTGGCGTTACGGTGAGCAACCTGACATTCAACGGCCTGTCGGCGAACCAGGCCTACGTGCAGATCGGGAGCTTTGATGGCACCAATTGCAATGTGGGCATGAACACGGGGATCATGCTCTCCTCGGGCGACATCAACGTGGCCTTGGGTCCGAACGATAACAGTGGAGACACAGAGCCATTGGGAGGGCTGGGTCTGGCGGGTGATGTGGACCTTGATCTGGCCAGCAATTCCTTCACTTTCGACGCTGCCGTTCTGGAGTTTGACTTTGTTCCATCAGGTGACTCGCTGAGCTTCAACTATGTGTTCGCAAGCGAAGAGTATCTGGAGTATGTGAGCGCTGGTTTCAATGATGTGTTCGGCTTCTTCTTAAGCGGACCTGGCATAAGTGGGCCTTACCAGAACAATGCGGCCAACATCGCGTTGGTGCCGAACACCACTATACCGGTGAGCATCGACAACGTGAACGACGTTGCGAACCCTAGCTACTATGTCGACAACGGTGATGGCTTCACACCGCCGAGCAGCACGGACCCGCAATACATCCAATTCGATGGACTCACCACGGTGCTGACCGCGTCCGCCCTAGTGGAATGCGGCCAGACCTACCATATCAAGATCGCGATAGCGGATGCTGGCGATCCGATCCTGGACAGTGGCGTTTTCATTGAAGGCGGAAGTTTCACGTCGCCCAACGCGATCAACATCGACATCACGACGGAGAGCAGCGAGGGTGTCATGACCGAAGGATGCACGGATGCCATATTCACCATCAGCCGCCCCGGTAGCGCGGATGACATTGACATTACGATCCAGGTGAGCGGCTCCGCCACCAATGGTGTGGATTATGTCCCCGCTCTTCCTGCGACCATTACGCTACCCAGTGGACAGAACTCGGTCAGCTTCCCGGTCTCACCGGTCGAGGATGGCCTGGCTGAGGGACCCGAGAGCATCATCCTTTCGGCCACGTTCGTCAACGCCTGTGGTGATACCAGCATCAGTGTGGACAGTGTACAGATCGTCGACTATGTCCCCATCGTTCTCCAGACCGAGGACCTTTCACTTGATTGTTCGGATGATTCCGTACTGATCGCTGCAGTGGCGAACGGGGGCTTCGGGGATCTCGGATACCTCTGGGGCACAGGCTCACAGCAGTCCGCCATCTGGGTGCCCGGGCTTCTTAATGGTACGTACCCTGTCACCGTGACGGATGAATGCGAGAAGAGCGTGACCCAGGAAGTGACGGTGGACGCAGGCTGCGACATCATCATCCCGAACGTCTTCAGTCCGAACGGCGACGGATTGAACGATGTGTTCTACGTGGAAGGTATCGCCGGCACCAACAATACTGTGAAGATCTTCAATCGGTGGGGACGCATTGTTTATGAAGCGAAGAACTACCGCAACAACTGGAACGGTGGCAGCGTGTCCGACGGAACGTATTTCTACGTGATCGTCGTGGAAGGTGCGCCGAAGACGTACACAGGTCACCTTACGATTCTCAGCAACCGACGCTGAGCTCAGCGGACCAAGAGCGAGGAGCCCGTCATTTCGGCGGGCTTTTCAATGCCCATCAGTTCCAACACCGTGGGGGCCAGATCGGCAAGCACGCCGTTGCGAAGTCGGTAAGAGCCATCATCGATCAGGAACACTGGCACCGGATTGGTCGAGTGCGCCGTATTCGGACTGCCATCAGGGTTCACAGCCTTGTCGGCATTCCCGTGGTCCGCAGTGATCAGGAAGGAGTAGCCGTTCTTCCTTCCAGCTTCCACTACACGCCTGGCGCATCCATCGATCGTTTCCACGGCCTTCACGATCGCATTGAAAACACCGGTGTGCCCGACCATGTCCGGGTTGGCGAAGTTCAGGCAGACGAACGAGGCCTCACCCTCTTCCAGTGCGTTCACAATGGTGTCCGTTACCTCGGGGGCGCTCATTTCCGGTTGAAGGTCATAGGTGGCCACCTTGGGCGAAGGCACCATCAAGCGTTCTTCACCTGGGAATGGTCCTTCGCGGTTGCCGCTGAAAAAGAAGGTGACATGCGGGTACTTCTCCGTTTCAGCGATACGGATCTGCTTCAGCCCGGCCTTGCTCACGGTCTCCCCCAAGGTCATGCGCAGGTCATCGCGATGGAAGACCACCTGTACATTCCGATAGGTGGGGTCGTATTCCGTAAGCGTCACATACTGCAGAGAGAGCGGCTCCATTCCTTGGTCTGGGAATGACCGTTGAGTGAGGGCTTGGCTGATCTCGCGGCAGCGGTCAGTGCGGAAGTTGAAACACACGACCACATCACCAGGGCGAATGGTGCCTTGCGAGACGCCACGCTCGTCCACCGCGATGTGCGGTTCGATGAACTCATCGGTGACGCCTTCGGCATAGCTCTGTCGTACGGCTTTCACCGGGTCGGTCATGGGCTGTCCGATGCCGTGCACAAGCAGGTCATAAGCCTTGCGTATGCGCTCCCATCGCTTATCCCGGTCCATCGCGAAATAGCGCCCGATGAGGCTGCCGATGCGTGCTGGCGAACCTGCGATGTTGCGCTCCAACGACTCCAGGAAACCGGCCCCGCTCTTCGGGTCGGTGTCGCGCCCGTCCATGAACGCATGGATCAGAATGTCCGTAACACCTGCGCGTCCGGCCATGTGGCACAAGGCCTCCAGATGCGCTTGAGAGGAATGCACTCCGCCGTTTGACACCAGTCCCATGAAGTGCAAGCGCTTGCCGGGCTTCGTTGCTTCAGCGAAGGCCGCTTTCAACACGGGTTCGCGTTCCAAAGAACCATCGGCGACGGCCCTGTCGATTCGCACCAGGTCCTGATACACCACTCGGCCTGCACCGATGTTCAAGTGTCCCACTTCGCTGTTGCCCATCTGGCCTGCAGGAAGTCCCACGTGCTCCCCGTCGGTGCGCAGTTGGGCGTGGGGCACTGTGGCGAGCAGGCTGTCCACGAAAGGGGTGTTCGCCTGGGCCACCGCATCGGTCCGATCGCCTGCGCCATCCCCCCAGCCGTCCAATACGATCAATACGACCTTGCGTGCTTCCATTATCGTTGAGGAATAACGACCGCGAAGATAGACCCACCGGATGGGCCAGGTCGGAAACTGACCTTGCCGCCCAGCTCCGCTGCCAGGCGATGCACGATGTACAGACCAAGTCCGGTGCCTTTCGCCTGCCGGGTCTCCTCGTTGCCGCCGCGGAAGAAGCGCTCGAACAAGTGAGCGCGGTCCTCCTCCGGCACCCCAGGTCCTTGGTCACTTACCTCGAGCAAGATCTGCTGTGCGGGCGCTTGCTGGAGCGATACGTTGATGGGTGTGCCAGAAGGAGCATACTTGCAGGCGTTCTCCAACATGTTGCCGAGGATCGTGGCGAAGGCATCCGCATCGGTCTGTGTCATCAACTCGGTCGGCGCGGAAAGCTCGATGCGGTGCTGGCGACCGTAGGTGCCACGCGCCCGCTCCGCCACTTCAATGGTCAACGCAGCAAGGTCCAGGTTGCTACGGTTCATGGGCAAACGCAGTTCTTCAAGTCGCATGGCGAGCAGGATCTTCTCGCTGAGCGCACCCAGTCGATCCACTTCACCCAATGCTTGGGCGATCATCGATGCTTGCTGATCTGGGGCAAGGCTCCGGCGCTGCATTGTCTGCAGATGCAGCTTCAGCCCTGCGATCGGTGTGCGCAGCTCATGTGATGCGGCCAGCAGGAAGTTCCGTTGCTGTCGCGCAAGTCCCAGTTCGTGGCGGACGGTCCTGTAAGTGAGCCACAATGCGAGCAGCAGCAGCGTCACGAAAACGGTCCCTTCACCGGATACCATCCAGAAGGTGCGTCCGGGCTTTGCATGGTCGATCGTAGAGCTGACCCCCAGGGCCTGAAGTTGGCTGATCAGGGCCTGCAGCTCATTGTCCTTGGAAATGAGCAGATAGGCCCACCAGAGGAATTGGAGCAGCACATAGGCTGCGATCACGGAGAACAGCAGCAGGGTTCTACGATGGATCGGACCGTTCATGAGCATCCCCGTTGTTACGGGTCGAAGTTATCTCGCCTTGAATGGCCAGCCTGTTACATCACTAGCGGTGTGCTTATCTTGCTCGCCTCGCAGCTCATGGACCATCGCGCGGCCAAAGCATACATTCTTGCCCGGTTGAAGGCGGAATTGCCTGCCACACGCACGTACCATAGCTTGGCCCATACGCTGGATGTTTATGCGGCCGCCATCGACATCGGCGAGAAGGAGGGGATCTCCGAAACGGATATGCTCCTGTTGACCACAGCTGCCTTGTTCCACGATTCGGGTTTCATTCTCCAGGACCTGCATCACGAAGAGGCCAGTTGTCGATTGGTGCGCGAGAATCTGGGACAGTGGGACTACACCGAACCAGAGATCGATCGCATCTGCGGGATGATCATGGCCACCCGGATCCCCCAGAGCCCCCATGACAAGCTCAGCAGGATCCTCTGTGATGCTGACCTTGACTACCTGGGACGGGACGATTTCTTCACGGTGGGCGACACCTTGTTCGAAGAGCTTCGCTCGTATGGCGTATTGAAGACCGCCGTGGAGTGGAACACTCTGCAGGACCACTTCCTCAGCAGGCATCGTTTTCACACAGCGACCAACAAGAAGCTCCGCGAGCCCCGGAAGAAGCAGCACCTTGCCGAGGTGCGGCGGAAGCTGGCAAAGGGCGAGTGATCGGGGTGCTGAACGCAAAAGCCCCCCGACGGATCGGAGGGCTTCGCGTGTGGTGCCTCCCAGAATCGAACTGGGGACACATGGATTTTCAATCCATTGCTCTACCAGCTGAGCTAAGGCACCAATATGTTCGTCCCATCTTTGGCCTGGAGCGTTCCAGGAATTGTTGGGGCGGCAAAGATAGGATCTTCACGCAACCGAGCTATCGACCTTGAAGGATCTCGTCATCGATATAGGGAATACCCGCCTGAAAGCCGCGCTGTACGGGCCTTTCGGCTGTTCGCGCCGAACGGCCATGGCCCATGGGGATCTGGTCGGATTGAAGGATTGGGTGGGAGCGGAGGTGGTCCAACGTGTTGTCTTGGGTTCGGTGGCCGCGGTGGATCCCGACTTTGAGGCCGGTCTTCGTTCGATCGGACCACTTATTGTGATCGGCGGTAGCTCTGCTTCGCCGCTGCGCAATGCCTATGATACGCCTCTTACCCTCGGGGTGGATCGGCTGGCGAATGTGGTCGGTGCCCAGTTGCTTTTTCCGGGTCGCGCCGTTATCGTGATCGATCTGGGCTCTTGCATCACCTATGATGTGTTGGACAGTGAAGGGGTGTACCGGGGTGGGATCATTGCTCCGGGGATGCGGATGCGCGCCCGTGCCATGAACGCCTACAGTGCCCGCCTGCCCTTGGTGGAGCCGATGACGGAAGTGCCCTTGGTGGGCCGTTCCACACACGAAAGCCTGGCTTCCGGTGTGTTCCATGGTATACGTTCGGAACTTCGGGCGCTGATCGAGGACCTTAGGCACGAAATGCCCGGTGCTGCCGTTGTGCTCACCGGCGGTGATGCCCTGCGGTTCGCGAGGGCCTTGAAAAGTGGCATCTTTGCCGACCCTTTGCTGACCCTCAACGGACTGCATGCGCTCCTTCTCCATCAACGCTCCCTGGCCACTGGCCCTGCTTCTGCTCCTGGCCTCGGTGCGGGGGATGGCTCAGTCAGGGGGTAGTTCTCCGCTCAGTGCTTACGGGCTTGGCGAGGTGGTGGGCAACACGCAAGTGCCCCAGCTGCTCATGGGCAGTGTGGGTGTCGCGGTGACCGAGCCGGCCGGCATTTCCCCGTTGAATCCGGCTTCCTATGTAAGCCTTCGCAAAGCCACCTTCGAGACCGGTTTCGCCGGACACTTGGTGGAGCTGCGCACCGATGGGGCCACCGAAGAACGCAGCGATGTGCGGGTGTTGGGAATGAGCCTTGGCATTCCCTGGGCTAATGGTCGTTGGGGGCTTTCACTAGGCATGCTCCCCGTCACGTCCACTGGTTATTACGTAACGGACCATCAGACGCTCAGCAATGGCCAGGATGTCACCTTTGAGTACCGGGGCACGGGTGGCTTGAACCGGGCCTTCCTCGGATTGGCTCACACCATCTGGCGTGCAAAGCCGGACAGCACAGGCATTGCGCGTGGTCAACTGGCCGTAGGCGCCAACTTCAACTTCCTCTTCGGCACTGTTGAGGCGACGAGCAACGCCGTCTATCCGGTCGGGCAGGGCTACACGAACCTATTGTCCTACACCGGGTTGGTACTGCGAGGTCCCACGGGAAATTTCGGACTGCACTACTCCAACGAGTTGATCTCGTTGAAGACCTTGGTGGATCGTCGGAAAGCCCGCTTCCAACGGGAGGTCGACGCGCATGCGGAATGGGTGAAAGCTCACCCCGATGAACAGCGCGATGCCCCGAAGATCGGCCCCCTCCCGCAGGTCCCATGGCGCTATGTGATCGGCCTGTGCGGTGAAATGGCCACCAACCTCGGCGCGAAGCGCAACGCACTGGAGACCTCTTATGTGATCAGTTCGGGCGTTGAAGTGATCCGTGACACCAACAACGTATCGGTCGGTCGCAAAGGGACCCTGTTCATCCCCCCATCATTCGGGGCAGGATTCCAACTAATGAATGAGCGCTGGAACATCTCGGCGGATGTGCGCGGTCGCGATTGGAGCGCCCTCCGTCTGGACGTGGACGGCTATTCATTGCCTTCGCAGCTTCGGCCGAGCATGTCCTACCAAGCGGGTGCTGCCTTCCGGCCTGCCCGTGACCGGGACCGCGAGTTCCTGAAGCGCCTGATCTACCGGGCTGGTATTCGGTATACCACGGACTATCTTAAAGTGCGCGACCTCCAATTGAATGAGCTTGCCGTGAGTGGTGGCATCTCCATTCCGCTTTCCGAAGGCAACTACCTGGCCCGTGTTCACCTGGGTGTGGTGGCAGGGCAGCGGGGTGATGCCGTGGAGAACGGTATCAAGGAGCGCTTCGCGAACTTCTACATCGGCCTCACCTTGACCCCGAACCTGCGCGAACGCTGGTTCTCTCCTTTCCGGATCGAGTGATCAAGCCCGGGTCCATCCTGATTGGCGCGTTGCTGTTGGGTCTGCTCTCCTGCAAGAACGACCTGGACCGTGTGGCGGCCGTTCAAGTGGCGGACGGAGGACCCGACCGCATCACCGAGGGAGCCGATTACTACTACAGCGATTCTGGGCTGGTGCGGAACCGTCTACAGGCCGGAAAGGTGAGCGAGTTCACCACCACCAAACCACAACGTACCGAAATGGAGGAGGGTCTCACGCTCACCTTTTTCGACTCGAAGGGACGGCCGGGAAGCGTGTTAAGGGCCCGTCGCGGAGTGATCCTGCCTGAGTCCAAACGCATGGAAGTGGCCGATCAGGTGGTTTTTACAAATGCCCAAGGGGAACGCCTGGAGACCGAGCGCTTGGTCTGGAGCCAGGACAGTGACCGGGTGTACACCGACCGGCCAGTGAAGATCACTAGGGCTCAGGATATCCTTTACGGGCAAGGGCTGGACGCCAACGAGGACTTCAGCCGCTACACCATCCGGCGCATCACCGGCAACCTGTATTTGGATAAGGATACCTTGGCGGCTCCCGCACAACGATGAAGAAGCTGTCCCGTTTCATGGAGCATTTCTGGCTGGCGGTCACCATCGCGACCAGTCTTTGGGCCATTTACATGGTGGAGACGGCCGGGCTTTCAGAAGGAAAACAGTGGATCTGGTTCCCTGTGGTGGCGGGTGGCATGTACGGCTACCGGCGCTTCATGCGCGGTAAGATGGAGCAGTGGGAGCGGGACGGCAGGCTCTGAGCGACTGATAGTGCTCATCCGTTGCTGGCTACCTTCGCGCCACTTCAGCTCGACCACCCCTTGTCCACCGCCGACCTGTTCCTGATCCTGGCCGCCATGGCGCTTTCCGCGCTCTGCTCGGGGCTTGAGATCGCGTTCGTGAGCAGCAACAAGTTGTACATCGAACTTCAGC
>JADZGG010000064.1 GCA_020854015.1 Flavobacteriales bacterium | reverse complement strand
GCCCCCCCCCCCAGCACGAGCGTTTCGGACGCCTTAGCCACCTTCACGTACAACCTTGCTGATGGCGAGACCTACACACTGGTGGCCAACGGTATCGTGAGCCCTTCCGGCTACAGCCCTGTACAGCCGTTCGACATCTACGTGTATGCCGGTTCACGCGAAGTAGCGACCTCCGGTGCTTCCAACACCGACATCCTCGTGTTCCACGGAGCCACGGATGCGCCCGTTGTTGACGTAGCGGAGACGGCTGTGCTCGCCGGAGCCACACTGGTGGATGATCTGGCCTACGGCGAGTTCGACGGTTACCTCGAGGTTCCTACCAACGACTACGTTCTGGAAGTGCAACTTTCCGATGGAACTCCGGTGGTGGCTTACCAGGCTCCTCTGAGCACATTGAACCTCGACGGCGCTGCCTTGACCGTAGTGGCGAGTGGCTTCCTGACACCGGCGAACAACAGCAACGGCGCTCCATTCGGTCTGTGGGTAGCCCTTCCCGCCGGCGGTGACCTGGTTGAACTGCCCCTCGCCACAGCGGTCGTAGAGAACAGTTTGATCGCGAACGCGATCGCCTGGCCGAACCCTGCGAACGACGTTCTGAACGTGTCCATCGACAGCAAACGTCTGGCACAAGCCGATCTGCGCCTGACCGATATGACAGGTCGCACTGTTCGCACGATCCCTGCCACGACGTTGGCCATCGGCAACAACCGCATGTCCGTCGATCTCAACGGGCTTGCAGAGGGCCTTTACCAGCTCAGCATTGCCGGAAACGGAGCGATCAGCACCCTTCCCGTGCAGGTCGTGCGTTGATCCGCATCACCAACACTTCAACTTGGAAGAGGCCTTCTCCGGAAGGCCTCTTCCCGTTGAAACACATCCTGAACCATTCCGGGTACTCCGTGTTATTACCGTTAGAACTGAACATTGTCCGATCTTAGCCACAAGCTGATCGAACAGCCAAGTCCCTTTCCGTTGAGCAGTCCGTACATGTCCCAATTCAGTATCAGCGACCTGGAAGGGTTCTCTGGTGTGAAGGCCCATACCATTCGCGTCTGGGAGCGCCGATACAACCTGCTCGCTCCCGACCGAACGGGCTCCAACTATCGGAAGTACTCGCTTGATGAGTTGAAGACGATCCTGAACGTCGCCTTCCTTGTGGACCATGGGATCAAGATCAGCAAGGTGGCGGAGATGTCCGGCGAAGACCGTGCGAGCAAGGTCAGAGAGCTTTCACAGCTGCGATCCGAGAACGGTGACACCCTGAACAGTCTGAAACTGGCACTGCTAAGCTTTGACGAAACGCTTTTCCGTTGGGCTTCACGACAATTCCAGGACAAGGAAGGCTTCAACGCGTTGGTGGAGCGCGTGTATGTGCCCTTGTTGGAGCACATTGGTCACCTCTGGCATTCGGGTACGATCTGCCCTTCCCAGGAGCATTTCGTCAGCAACTTGATCCGGCACCGCATCATCGCTGAGACCGAACTACTGACGCTTTCCGACCGGAACGATCGGATGTTCGTGCTGTTCCTTCCGTACCAGGAAATACACGAACTCGGGCTCCTGTACACGAATTATCTGTTGCGCTTCCTAGGGTACCGCACACTTTACCTGGGTCAGAGCGTACCGACGGAGGATCTGCAACAAGTGGCAGGCATGTTCGACGGGCCGATCACCTACATCGGCTTCAGCACATCGTTCCCTGCGCCTGAAAAAATGCAGGGATTCCTGGACACCCTGCGCGAACTGGTTCCGGACACACGTCATCAGTTCTGGTTGTCAGGGTCGCAAGTGAACCGGTCCCCAGGACTTGTTCAACCGGCCGGCTTCCGGCTGTTCGCCCACATCAACGAGCTGCTCGGTGCGTTGGGGAGACCTGCTTAAGGCAGCACTTTCCCCGGATTCATGATCCCTTGCGGATCGAAGACCTGCTTGATGCGCCGCATCAGATCGAGCTGTACCGCGTTGAACGCGATGTCCATATAAGGCCGCTGGACCAGGCCTATGCCGTGCTCCCCGCTGATGGTTCCGCCCAAAGAGACCGTCAGTTCGAAGATCTCGCGGATGGCCTTCGGCAGATCATGCTCCCAAGCATGATCGCTCAACTCCCCTTTGATGATGTTCACGTGCAGGTTGCCGTCTCCGGCATGTCCGTAGCAGACGCTGCGGAAGCCGTGCCTGGTGCCGATCTCCTTGACACCTTCAAGCAGGCGTGGTAGTTCGTAACGGGGCACCACGGTATCCTCCTCTTTGTAAACGGAGTTGCTCTTCACTGCTTCCCCCACTCTGCGGCGCATCCGCCAAAGGCCATCCTTCTCGAGCGCGGTCTCCGCGAACAGCACCTCGCCGCATTCATGCGCCTCCATTACGGACATAATGGCCTCACAATCCTTCATCAGCGCTTCGGGGTCGTTGCCATCCACTTCAACCAACAGGTGCGCTTGTACGTCATCAGGCACCGCGATGCGGACATCGGTCACATACTTCAAGGTCCAGTCGATGGCATCACGCTCCATGAACTCCATGGCACTTGGTGTGATGCCGGCGCGGAAGACAGCGCTGACCGCTTCGCAGGCCTTGCGAGCGTTGCGGAAGGGTACCAGCATCAGACGGTTCTCGCGCGGCAAGGGGATCAAGCGCAGCACCGCCTTTGTAATGATGCCCAATGTGCCTTCACTACCCACCACCAGTCTAGTCAGATCGTACCCGGTGGCGTTCTTCAAGGTGTTGGCACCGGTCCAGATCACCTCACCGGAAGGCAGCACCACTTCCAGGTTCAGCACGAAATCCCGGGTAACACCGTACTTCACGGCTCTTGGACCTCCCGCGTTCTCTGCCAGATTCCCCCCAATGGTGCAGCTACCGCGACTGCTGGGATCCGGCGCGTAATAAAGCTGTTTCGCCGCCACCGCTTCCTGAAGCACCTGTGTGATCACGCCAGGCTCCACCGTGACCTGTAGATTGCGCTCATCGATGTTCAGGATCGCGTTCATCCGATCGAGGGCAAGACCGACGCCGCCGTGCACGCTCAAGGCGCCACCGCTAAGCCCTGTGCGTGCTCCGATCGGTGTGATGGGCACCCGGTACTTCGCGCAGAGCCGCACCACGGAGGCCACCTCTGCCGCGGTCCTGGGGCGCACCACCACATCGGGTGGATAGCTCAGGTCCTCGGTCTCGTCATGTCCGTATGTGTTCCGACGCTCGGCATCAACGTGGACATGGTCGGCGGTAACTGCTTCGCGCAGGGCTTCAATGAAGGCTGTGGAAAGTGGTTCGGACATGTGCAGGAGCGGTTCGTAACGCGTGGCGAAGTTGCAACGGACGATCCAGGCCCCGCAGTGACCGGTAAGTTCTTCTTTGAACAACGGCTGTTCCACTGAGATCCAATAACTTACCGATCGAGCCCTCCCAGGCATCCATACAGTACCGGACCGCGTCTTAATCATTGAACCAACTCCAAGGCCATGAAGACCCTCCTTCTTCCTTGCCTTGTGCTCGCACTTTCGCTGCAGGTACAAGCTCAGAACATCGGCATAAACGTGAACGGCGCGACACCTGCCGCGAGCGCACTTCTGGATATTGATGCCTCCGCCCTGCCGGCGAACGCCCAACGTGGTCTATTGATACCACGTATGGCGTTGACAGCGACCAACGTCGCGGCACCGGTCACGTTACCGGCCACTTCGCTGATGATCTATAACACTGCCACTGCGGGCGTTCCACCGAACAACGTAACGCCAGGCTTCTACTATTGGAATGGCCTTTTGTGGGTACGCTTCGGCACGGGAACGACCGATTGGACATTGTTGGGCAACACGGGAACTGTAGCCGCCACGAACTTCATCGGAACCACTGATAACGTGGACTTCGTAGTG
>JADZGG010000063.1 GCA_020854015.1 Flavobacteriales bacterium | reverse complement strand
TTGATCCAGTGACCCACTTCGTGCGTGAGCGCACGGGAATGGCTCGGACTGCGGGTGCCGATGGAACCGCAGTAGTCGTGCAGGATCACGATACCGTCCGCAGCCACGCCCCAACCGTTGTTCACGGTTCCTGGCAGGTAGGTGTATCCGGCCGCACCATCGGCGCTGGCGGACACCCAGATGTTCAAATACATGTCACGCGGCCACTGGATCAGGTCCTTCATGGTCTGTGTGCCATCGTTCGTCAAAGCGCTGATCGTCCGGGTGATGCCCTTCGTGCAGTTGCCGTTGGGATCCTTCTGCGCCAGACGGAATTCCACACCGATGTCCGCAACGATGCCTAGGAAGGCTGCGTTCACGTTCTGCCAATCGGGATTGAGCTTGTTGAAGTCGTCGTTCAGTATCCGCACAGCATCCACCACCTGGTCATCGCTGATGTTCTCCGATCCGTTGTTATGGATGATGTGGAACACCACGGGAATGATGTAAGGGCCACCACCGCCGCGATCCTCATTGGTCAGCCATTGCTGGGTCTCGGCTTCCAATTGGGCGTTACCGTCAACGATGTCCTGCAGGCGATCCGGTCGGTTCTGGTGCAGGCTCTCCAAGCGGTGCAATTCATTGTTGCCACAGGTGAACCCGCCTTGGGCCGCGGCCGTGAGGGTCAGTAAAAGGGTCGCCGAGGCGAGGAAGGAGCGCAGCATAAGGGGTCGCAACAAGGGGTTTGCGGTTGAGGGACACGAATTTACCATGAACGGAGGTTCAACGACCCATCCCCAAAGCCCCCATCGGCCACACATCCTTGGGTTCCAACCATGCCCCCACGCATCCGAGGGCCGCCGGTGCTCGTGATGAAGCGGCCATTCCCCCGCCCAAAGACCTTGGAACGGCCGATGAACCGTCGCCGGGATGAAGCGGACACCTGCGCTGAAACGCCACCGAACAAGCCTTCTTCAGATCGGAAAATACACTTCCATGGCTGTTCGGCTCCCGCGATAGCGAGGCTGCTGAGGAATGAAGGTCGAAGAAGAACCCCGATCAGGCTTCGCTCTCCGTTGGCCGTTCAGGCAAGCGCCTGATCCAGATCGGCAAGTAGGTCCTCGGCATCCTCCAGACCCACGCTCAAGCGGATCAGGGTGTCGGCCAGGCCGTTCTTCAGGCGCTCTTCGCGGGGAATGCTGGCGTGCGTCATGCTCGCGGGGTGACCGAGCAGACTCTCCACCCCGCCCAGGCTTTCCGCCAACGAGAACAGCTTGGTGCTGCTCAGCACCTTCATGGCCTCTTCCATCCGGTCGCCCTTCAGGGTGAAGCTGATCATGCCGCCGAAGCCGCGCATCTGGGCCTTGGCCACGTTGTGGTTGGGGTGCGTGGGCAGGCCGGGCCAGTACACGCGCTCCACCTTCGGATGCTTCACGAGCCATTCGGCCACCACCGCCCCGTTCTCGCAATGGCGCTGCATGCGCAGGTGCAGGGTCTTCAGGCCGCGCAAAACGAGGAAGCAATCCTGCGGGCCGGGGGTGGCACCACTGCTGTTCTGGATGAAGGCGAGGCGATCGGCGAGGGCCGCGTCCTTCACCACCAGGGCGCCCATCACCACATCGCTGTGGCCACCGAGGTACTTGGTCACCGAGTGCATGATGATGTCGGCGCCCATGTCCAGCGGGTTCTGCAGGTAGGGGCTGGCGAAGGTGTTGTCCACCCCTAGCAAGCAGCCGTGCTTCTTCGCCAGCGCGGCCATCGCGTTGATGTCGATGACCTTCAGCAGCGGATTGGTGGGCGTTTCCACCCAGATGAGCTTGGTCTTCGGCGTGATGGCCGCGGCCACGTTTGCCGGATCACCCATGTCCACGAACTTGAACTTCAGGCCAAAGCCCTCGTAGATCTTGGTAAAGAGGCGGTAGGTGCCGCCGTAGAGATCGTTGGTGCTCACGATCTCATCGCCTGGCTGGAAGAGCTTGCAGATGGCATCAATGCTGGCCATGCCTGTGGCGAAGCAGAGGCCGTTGGTGCCGTTCTCCAGCGCGGCCAAAGCGTTCTGTAGCGCGGTGCGCGTGGGGTTGTGCGTGCGGCTGTACTCGTAGCCCTTGTGGTCGCCCGGCGCGGCCTGCACGTAGGTGCTGGTCTGGTAGATGGGCGTCATGATGGCCCCCGTGGTGGGGTCCGGTTCCACACCGGCGTGGATGGCTTTGGTGCCGAAGCGCATGGGGCTGCTGTTGGGCCCGACCCACAAATGGTATCGGGGAATTGGGCGGCGAAGGTAACCGGTCCTCCGAAGGTGCGTCCCCATCTTCGCACCTGAATGTCCTCCCGTACCAAGGCGCTGATCGCCCTCTTCATTGTCAACCTCATCTACGGGGTCAACTATGTGGTGGCGAAGGGGCTCATGCCGGAGGCGATCGGGCCGAGCGGCTTCATCCTGCTGCGGGTCATCGGCGCCACGATCCTGTTCTGGGGCTTACGCCTTTTCATCCGGGAGCAGGTGGACTGGAGCGATGCACTGCGGTTGGTGCTGTGCGCAGTGTTCGGTGTGGCG
>JADZGG010000062.1 GCA_020854015.1 Flavobacteriales bacterium | reverse complement strand
GGCGTTGGCTGAGGCATCGGGGTGTTCTGGGCCACGGCTCCTGTGGGCGGCTCCATCATCTGGTCCAACTTCAGGTCGCGGCGTTGCGCCTCGAAGCCCTGTTTCACCTCTGTGGCCCCCTTCTGGATCTCGCGTTGCACATCGTTGGTGGCATCGCGCAACTGGCGCATGGTGCGGCCCATGGTGCGTGCGATGTCCGGTATGCCCTTGCTGCCGAAAAAGAGCAAGATGAACAGGAGCACCACGAGCAACTCTCCACCACTGATGTCGAAAATGAGCAGCACCTGCGTTCGGGGATGGGCCAAAAGTAAGAGGTCCGACCAGCGGCCGGACCTCCACTTGATGTTCGTTGTGCTTAGGCGGTCACTGCCTTGCCAGTAGTAGCGGGCTCGCGGTCCTTCAGCAGGTCCACCGCTACGGCCGAGGCCACGAAGATGGAACTGTACGTACCCACCAGGATACCGAAGAAAAGGCCGAAGACGAAGCCCTTGATGCTGATCCCACCGAAGAAGAAGATGATGATCAACACGAGCAGGGTGCAGAAACCGGTGTTGATGGTACGGCTCAACGTGGAGTTGATGGCCTTGTTGAAGACCGTAACGACAGGGTCGCGCTTGTGATCGTGCATGTATTCACGGATACGGTCGAACACTACCACGGTGTCGTTGATGGAGTAACCGATCACCGTCAGGATCACCGCAATGAACGCTTCGTCGATCTCCAATGAGAAGCCGACGATGCCCCAAAGGATGGAGTACAAGCCTAAGGTGAACAGCGTATCGTGCACTAGGCTTAGCAAGGCGCCCACACCATACTGCCAGTTGCTGAAGCGTATGGCGATGTAGATGAACATGAAGATCAGCGCGAAGAGCACCGAGGTCCAGGCCTTGGTCTGGATGTCATCGCTGATGGTGGCATCCACCTTGCGTGTCTCGAGCACCTTGAAGGCATTGTTCAGACCGCCCAAACCTTTCGCCAGCGCACCGTCCACCAAGCTATCCGTGGCGGTGCCGGTCTGATCGATCAAATAGTTGGTCGTCACCTTCATCTGCTTCGCGCCGCCGTAGCTCTTCACAGCGGTCGTGTACTGGCGGCCACCTTCATCGCGGAACTGCGGCTCAAGGGCAGCCTGAACATCGTTGGCCTCGACTGGGCTAGCGAATGAGACCACGTAGGTCCGACCGCCGGTGAAGTCCACACCCCAGTTGAAGCCGCGCGTGACCATGGAGAAGATGCCAATACCGATGACAACGGCGCTCACAACGTAGAACAACTTGCGCTTGCCCATGAAATCGATCTTGCTGCCGTCGAAGAGGTTCTTGGACCAGCTGCTCCAGAAACTGATGTCCTTCCCTTTCTCCAAGCGCATGGTGATGATCAGGCGCGAGATGAAGAGTGACGTGAAGAGCGAGGTCAGGATACCGAGCACCAGCGTGGTGGCGAAGCCTTGGATGGGGCCGCTACCGAAGATGAACAGGATGACACCCGTAGCGAGCGTGGTCACGTTCGAATCGATGATCGCGGAGAGCGCGCCTTCGAACTTGTAGGCCTGATCGACCGCGGCTTTCAGGTTGCGACCGTGCTTCAATTCCTCACGGACGCGTTCGTTGATCAGCACGTTGGCGTCAACCGCCATACCGATGGTCAAGACGATACCGGCGATACCGGGCAAAGTGAGCGTAGCGCCCAATGAAGCCATGGTACCGATCAGGATGAAGGCGTTGATCAGCAGAGCGATATCAGCGATCCAACCTGCGCGGGCGTAGTAAAGCACCATCACCACCAACACACCGATCAAGGCCACGAGGAAGGAGAGCAGACCGGCGGTCACGTTCTCTTCACCGAGGGAAGGACCCACGACCGTTTCGTCAATGATGCGCGCAGGCGCGGGCAGGGCGCCGGCCTTCAGGATGTTGGCCAGATCACTGGCTTCGTCGATCTGTTTGCTCAGGTCACCGCCACCGATGGAAATGCTGCTCCGACCGCCGGTGATCTTGATCTGCACTACCGGGCTGCTGTACACGGAATTGTCCAGCACGATGGCCACGTTCTTGCCCACGTTGTCACCGGTCATCACGCTCCAGGCGTTGCTGCCCTCGGCGTTCATCTGCATCACCACTTCGGCCTCCCCTTTCAGATTGAAATCCTGGGCGGCGTTCACGATGGTGGTTCCATCCAGCTTGGGCTTGCCACCGCGTGGCACCTTGATGGCGTGCAAGGTGAAGTAGTCGCGCTGCTGATCGGCGCTGCCCATCTTCAGCGGTTTGGCGCTCCAAAGCAGCTTCAGGCCGGCGCTGGCATCAGGGCTGGCGGGCGGCGACATGTGGATCAGGCGCATCACCTCGGCGGTATCCGAAGGCAGAGCGTAACCTACGATGTCACCACGCATCATCTGGTTGTTCGCCACGTTGGGCTGAAGCACCATGAAGAGCGGGTTGTTCTTGGCGTAGTCGGCACGTAGGGCGGCCGTATCAACGGCAGCGGTGTCCGCGAGATCCGCATCGAGGCTGTCATCAGCGGTCTTGTTGGAATCCGCCACGGCTGTGGCAGCGGCCGGGTCAAGTGCGAGCACACGCAGGGCCATGCGACGGTTCTTGGCGCGGCCTTCCTCCGTGTCGTTGGATGCGACGGCATGTTGTGATCCGTAGCCTTCCGCTTCCAGGCGGTCAGCAGCGACACCTTTCTTCACCAGCTCGGCCACCACGGCTTCGGCCCGTTGTTGGCTCAGCTTCTGGTTGGCCGTTTCGTTGCCCACATTGTCCGTGTAGCCACCGATCTTCAGACGAACTCCGGGGTAGGCTTTCAGCACCTCCACCAAGTTGTTCAGCTGCTCGTTGGAACGATCTGCATCGATCGTAGCGCTGCCGGTCTGGAAGGTCACGCGGTCGAAGTCGAACCACGTGGTCTTGTCAACCGGAGCACCGCTCACGAGGAATTTCACCAAGCTGCTCTCCACACCATTGCCAGCGCCCTTGATCTCCACATTGGTGGACAGGGTGTGGTTGAACGCACCTGTATCGGTCTTGGCGCTGTCCTTGGCCAGGCTGGGGTCGATGATGGTGCTGAGACGCGTATTGGCTTCAGCGATCTTGGGGAACACCACCGTGTTGTCGAAGGTCTCCCAGAACTCCAGGTTCGCCGTGCTCTGCAGCACCTTGCGCACGCGGTCCTTGTCCTTCACACCAGGCAGCTCGACCTGGATGCGGCCGCTGAGGGCCTGCTTCTGGATCATGGGCTGGGCCACACCGAACTTGTCGATACGGGTCCGGATGATCTTCTCGGTGTTGTTGATGGCCGCTTCGGCCTCGCGGTGCAGGGAAGCGATGATCTCGTCGTTGGAAGCCTCACGCGGGAACATGGTGGCCTTGTCCGGAGAGTGGAACACCGCGGCCAGCTTGGCGTTGGGGTCCAGCTTGCGGAACTCATCGGAGAAGATGGCGATGAAGTCGCGGTTGTCGCTGCGTTGGGCTTCGCGTGCGTTCTTCAGCGCGGCGCGGAAGGTCGGGTCCTGGCTCTTGTCGCTCAGGTTGTCGATAAGCTCAGGGATGCTTACCTCCAAGGTCACGGCCATACCGCCCTTGAGGTCAAGACCAAGGTTCAGCTCCTTCTCCTTGCAATCGCTGTAGCTGTAGCCCAGGAACACCTCTTCACCTGCACGGTCGCGCAGGTACTTGTTGGTGAACTGGAGTTGTACGGAGTCGAAGTCAAGACCGGTCTTTCCCGTGGCTGTGATCAGGGACTCGGCGGAGAGCTTGGCTTCCGCTTCGACCTTGCGCTCGAACCGACCGGTGAAAAACGAGAAGGACAACTGCCACAAACACGCGAGCGCCAGGAGGATGGTGAACACCCATAGCGCGCCTCTATTCTGCATGATCCGAAGGGGGTTTCGTCAAAGGCGCGGCAAATATAGAAGTCTGAGGCACGCGGAAAGCCCCCCAAGAACAGTGGATAAGCAGGAGCTCCCCCGGTAACCTCCCCTCCCCCGTCGGGCCTACCTTCGCACCTACGGTGCACGCCGCATTGAAGCAACAGGCACGGGCCCTGCATCGTCTATCTGCCAAACCATGAAGCACACCCTCCTCCTCCCCCTGCTGCTGCTCGCCGCCCCGGCCTCCGCACAATTCGCGTTGGAATACGACGGTTCAGCCCCCGTGATCCGCAACGGCAGTCCCTTACAAATGGCCTGGGCCGGAGGGCTCAACTACCCGCAGTTCTCTGACATCGACCTGGACCAGGACGGGATCAAGGACCTCTGGCTCTTCGACAAGCAAGGCAATAAGGTGGTGACCCTGGTGAACCAAGGCACCGCCGGTCAACCGGACTACGAGTTCTCTCACGACTATGATCTGGTGGAGCCTTTCCGCGACCTGAAGGAATGGGCCCTGCTGCGCGACTACAACTGCGACGGCAAGGAGGACATCTTCAGCTATACCACAGGAGGTTTCGCGGTTTACAAGAACGTTTCCAATGGCAATGGCCTGGCGTTCCAGCTGGTAACACCCTTGGTGACCACGAACTACCAACCCACGGTGGCCAACCTCTATGTGACCCAGGTGGACCTGCCCGGGATCGAGGACATTGACCTGGACGGCGATCTGGACATCCTCACCTTCAGCATTTTCGGGAATTACGTTGAGTACCACCGGAACCTGAGCATGGAACTGTACGGCACCTGCGACAGCCTGTTGTTCGAAGTGCGCAACCGGTGCTGGGGTTACTTCTCCGAGAACCTGAACAACAACTCGGTCGCCCTCAACAACCCCTGCCAGTACAACGTTCCGAACCCCGAGATCGCCGGTGAAGTGCTCCGTGTGACCCAACAGGAACTGCACGAGCTATACATGCCCAACGACGAGAATGAAGGGGAAAGAGCACATGTGGGCAGCACCATTCTTCCCCTCGACCTGGATGGCGACGAGGACAAGGACCTGTTGCTGGGCGATGTGCTCTTCGACAACATTGCGGCCTTGTACAACGGAGGCAACGTGGACAGTGCTTTCATGACCGGCCAGGACACGATCTTCCCATCGTACGATCAATCCGTGCACCTGCAGATCTTCCCCGCTCCTTTCTACGAGGATGTCGACAACGACGGCAAGCGCGACCTGATCGTGAGCCCGAACTACAAGTCCTTGTCGCAGAACTTCCAAGGTGTATGGTGGTACAAGAACACCGGTACGGATGCCGCACCCATATTCCAGTTCCAACAGCCCGACCTGTTCCAGAACCGCATGATCGACCTGGGTGAGGGCGCCTACCCAGTGCTCTTCGACCACAACGGGGACGGGCTCATGGACCTGATCGTGGCCAACTACGGCTACTTCATCTTCGGGGGCAATTACCCGTGCAAGCTGGCCCTGTTCGAGAACACCGGCACGGTCACGAGCCCCGCCTTCACCTTGGTGGATGACGACTACGAGGACTTGAGCATCAGCGGCATCGGCAACGCCATGTACCCTGCCTTCGGCGATATGGACGGGGATGGAGACCAAGACATGTACATCGGCGATCTGCAAGGCCGCATGCATTACTTCACCAACATCACCACCGGTCCGGTCGCTGACTTCCAACTGACAACCGCGCAGATCACGGACGTCGGCAACAACGTGATCGACGTAGGCCAGTTCGCCACACCCCAACTGTTCGACGTGAACGGTGATGCCCTGCTGGACCTTCTGGTGGGTGAGCGCAACGGCAACATCAACTACTTACGGAACATGGGCACGGCCTCGGCCCCGATCTGGACGCTTGCCAACGACAGCCTGGGCGGCGTGGTGGTGGCTGAATGGTGGAACGTGACGGGCTACAGCGTACCGCACATGTACCTCAACGACCTGAACGAGCGGGAGCTTCTGGTGGGCAGCGAGGTAGGTTGGCTCTACCACTACAACGGAATTGATGGCAACCTGAACGGGATCTTCAACCAGACGGACAGCATGTGGCAGGATGTTCGCGAAGGCGAACGCACCGCAGTGTCCCTGTACGACTTCGACAACGACGGTTACCGGGATGCTATCATCGGCAACTACCGGGGGGGCGTGGGCTACTGGAAGAACACCTTCGGGGTGGGCGTGAACGAGAACGATGGGCCGGCAAGGGATGCCTTCACCTTGGCGCCGAACCCGGCCACCGAGCAAGCGGAAGTGATCCTCCAACAGGCCGCCAGTGCCGACGCGCGCATCAGCCTTGTGAACGGATTGGGGCAGGTGATCGCGAATGTACCCGTACGAAGCCGCCGCATCAGCTTGCCGGTGCAGGGGCTTCCCGCTGGTGTCTATATGGTACGTCTTCAGGACCGTGGCCAGCAATGGACCCAGCGCCTGATCTTGACCCGCTGATCGGAACATGCCTGCCCAGGACCTCGTGCTGTTCGATGGCGATTGTGCCTATTGCAACGGCTGGGTGAACTGGATCCGCAAGCACGATAAGGAACAGCGGTTCCGCTTCTCTCCATGGGCCTCTCCGGAAGGGCTGGCCATGCGGGCTCAGCATGGTATCCCGGATGCCATCGACTCCATCGTACTAGTATCCGGTGAAGCGGCCTATACGCGCAGCGACGCAGCTTGGCGGGTGCTCAAGGCATTGCCCGGCTTCGGCTTTGGCGGAGTGCTCCTTCGCTTCGTCCCAAGGCCCTTCCGGAACTGGGGCTATGACCTGGTAGCGCGCAACCGGCATCGGCTGGGCATGAAGGACAGTTGCGAACTTCCGGCGCGATGAACAGCGACGCCATCACCATCTCCTTCAAGTTGAGCCAGGCGGAATACCTGCGCACCTCCATGCGCATCTACCAGCGCAAACGCCTGCCGATCTACCTGCTGATCCTGGCGGTCTATGCCTACTTCATCCTGCGGATGGGCGACCTGCCGCTCCGTGTGCTCGACCCGCGACCGATAGGCTTTGTGGTGGTCGGACTGGTGATGCTGTTCGGTGCTCCGTTGCTCATCCGCCGTGGACTTGCCAAAGCCTTCCGAAGCAACAAGCGGCTCCAGGAACAATTGCGCTTCACCTTCACCCCGGACGGCTACGCTATTGCAGGCGAAACCTTCACCGGCGAAAACAACTGGTCGGGCCTTCACCGCGTGCAGGAGACCAAGGACATGTTCCTGTTCTACCACAGCACCCTCACCATGAACCTGGTG
>JADZGG010000061.1 GCA_020854015.1 Flavobacteriales bacterium | reverse complement strand
TGAACGAACGCATGACCAGCGAGTTCAAGCTGATCGCCAACCAATTGCTGGAGGACAAGGGCAAACAGCTGAACGAACGCCAAAAGGAGACGCTCGAAGGCCTGTTGAACCCCTTCAAGGAACGCATCACTGAGTTCCAGAAACAAGTGCAGGAGGCCTACCAGAACGAAGGCAAGGAGAGGCACTTGCTGAAAAGCGAGGTCGCCAAGCTCGTCGAACAGAACCAACAACTTTCCAAGGACGCCATCAGCCTGACCAAGGCGCTCAAGGGTGATAGCAAGACGCAGGGCGACTGGGGCGAGATGGTGCTGGAGAAACTGCTGGAAGGCTCAGGCCTCGTGAAAGGTCAGGAGTACAGCATGCAGGAAAGCACCACCAACGCCGACGGTTCCCGCCTGCGGCCGGATGCGGTCATCCTCCTGCCGGAAGGCAAGCACCTGATCATCGATGCCAAGGTCTCGCTCACGCACTACGAGCGCTTCAACGCGGCCATGGATGACTTGGAACGCGACCGCCTGATGAAACTGCACGTGGAAAGCCTGCGTGCGCATGCCAAGGGCCTTGGCGACAAGGACTACACCAAGCTATATGGGGTCAGCAGTGTGGACTTCGTGCTGATGTTCGTACCCATTGAGCCTGCTTTCCTTTTAGCCTTGCGCGAACGTCCGGAGATCTTCCAAGAGGCCTACGACAGGCAGGTGGTGATGGTGACGCATTCCACGTTGATGGCGACCCTGAGGACCATCCATGGTCTTTGGAAACACGAGAGGATCGCCTCAAATCACCTGGCCATCGCCGAACGTGCTGGTGCGCTCTATGACAAGTTCGAAGGCTTCACAAAGGATCTTGGCCAGATCGGCAAGCAGCTGATCGCTGCCCAGGATAGCTATGATGAGGCCTTGAAAAAGCTGAGCACCGGACCTGGCAATCTTGTGCGGCAGGTGGAATTGCTCAAGGAGCTGGGAGCAAAAACGAACAAGAACCTGCACCCGAAATTGCTCCAACGATCGTTGGAGGATAGTGCAGGAGTTGAACCATGAGGCACACTGTCATACCCTTCCTGCTTGGCTTGGCCCTGCTCGCGGCGGGCTGCGGGTCCTCCTCGTCAACGACCTCTGCACCACGAGACACAACCACCAATGGCTACAGCCGCGATGGATCCCAGCTGCGCTTGCAGGCCCGGATCTACCATTCCTCTGACACCCGCTCGTCGGTGTACTTCAAGCTGCATACAGAGGACCTGTTGTACAAGAGCGAAGGTGGAGGCGGCCCATTCCGGGCCAATGTGCTCCTTACCTACGAGGCTTTTGCGGCCAACGGCTCCAAGCTGCCCATGGACAGCGCTTCCACCTACGTGCGCGACCGGGGAGATGGCAAGGACCCGGACAAGGAGCTGATCGGCAGCATGGAGATGAAGCGGAACGCCACACAGGCCTTCACTTTGAAGGTGACCGCACGCGACCTGAACCGTGATCAGGAGACCGTCGTTCACCTACGTGTTCCTGAGGCACAGCTTGGAGACCGGAACGACTTTCTCCCTGTGGATGCAGCGACAGGCCTTCCCCTGTTCGATGACCACCTGGCGCAAGGCGGGCGTGTGAAGGTGATGTGCGAACAGCTTCCAGGTCGGCTGTTGACCGTGCGTTGGTTCGACCAGCAGTTCAAACTACCAGCACCCGTTTTCACGGAAGGCACGCCAGGCGCCATCGACCTTTCACCTGACAGCATCTACACCATAACCACCAGTGAGCGCGGCTCTTTCGAGCTTGACCTTCCCGGATCCGGTTTCGTGCACATCACACCCGATACGAGCAGTCAACGTGGCTACACGCTGTTCGTTCTTTCCAGCTCCTACCCGGTGATCCGTAAAGCGACCGAGATGCTCCCCCCCCTGCGTTACATCACCAGTATGCAGGAATGGGAACGCATCTGTTCCGCGACCAACAAGCGAACGGCGGTCGAGAAGTTCTGGCTGGATGCGGCCGGCGACCGTGAGCGCGCTCGCGATGCCATCCGGGCCTACTATGGCCGCGTGGAGAGCGCGAACCGCAACTTCACGTCCCACGTGGAGGGTTGGCGCACGGACCGAGGTTTGGTCCACATCATCTTCGGCCCCCCGAGCACGGTGCGACGGACGGAAAAGGGCGAGGTCTGGACCTACGGTGAAGAGAACAACTTGATGAGCCTGTCCTTCAGCTTCCATAAGCGGAACGGGGACTTCACCGATAACGATTACGTGTTGGACCGTGACCCCATGTTCAAGGGGGCGTGGTACCGGAACGTGGAAAGCTGGCGCAACGGTCGCTTCTATCAGAATTGAGCACACAGGAAAAGGACATGATCTGCGGCGTAAGGCCGGTGATCGAAGCACTGCGTAGCGGACGCAACGTTGAACGTTTACTCGTCCGTCGCGATGCGGGAGGAGAAGGCATCCGGGAGCTCAAAGAGCTCGCCAAGGACCGCGAAGTGCCTTGGCAACCCGTTCCCCCCGAAAAACTGGACCGGCTGACCCGCACGGAGCACCAAGGTGTGATCGCCTTCCTGAGCCAGGTGGAAGAACAGGACCTGGACGGCGTGATCGCCCAGGCCTACGATAAGGGTGAAGACCCCTTCATCGTGGCGTTGGACAGTGTTACCGACGTACGGAACATGGGAGCCATCGCCCGCAGTGCGGAGTGTTTCGGTGCACATGCGCTTCTGGTGCCGAAGCAGGGGACCGCCAGACTGGGGCCCGATGCGGTGAAAAGTTCAGCCGGCGCATTGGTACGCAAGCCCGTTTGCCGGGTCATGAGCCTCGTCGATGCCTTGAAACGCACCCGTGAGCACGGCCTCCGCATCGTGGCCTGCACTGAAAAGGGGGATGTCAGTCTATCGGACGCGGACCTTAGCGGGCCGATCGTGGTGGTGATGGGTTCTGAGGAATCGGGCATCAGCCCCGCCATGCTCCGCTTGGCCGATCAACTGGTACGGATCGACATGGCCGGAAAGATCGGCTCGTTGAACGTGTCCGTGGCCACCGGTATCGTATTGAACCAGGTGCTTCAGCGCCGCCTGAAGCAAACTTGATCGACCGGGGCCTTCGACCCTTCGTCGTCCGTTCCGGAACGTTCGTCGGCTAAAACCGGAACCTTTTCCCCTATTCCCGGGTACAAAGGTCCGCTTGCTTGGAGATACTCACCTCCGGCGGCCTTTACGAACGGGACCATGGACAATACGTTTTTCGCACGGATCGCGGCCATCGTGGCCTTGACCCTGGCGATGGTGACAGGCCTGAAAGCCCAGACCGCCACCACGCCTTCGATCGCCTACCAGGTGAGCGGTTTGAGCCCCGATATGCGGGACCAACTGGCACAGGCACTCCAGCAGCAGGGCACCATGCGGATCGCCTTTGCTTGCGTGCCTGCCGGCATTCTGGTATTCGAGCCAGTGAACGGCGGCCTTCGCGCTGACCTACAGCAACAGGTGGAGAGCTTGATCGCTCAACATGTAGGACGATCGAGCATCACGCTTTCCTCCTTGGACCGCAACCAATTGGAGGCCCAGTGCGCTGGTGTCCGCAACCTGTGAAGCCCGAGGCCATGAAGACCCCACGTATACTTCTCGCTTCTCGTTCGCTGTTGGTCGCCTTGCTCTCGGCGACCGCGCTCGTATCAAGCGCACAGCTCCTGGTGACCCCCCAGACCGACCTGCAACAGCTCGCCGCGTCGATCACCGGCCCAGGTGTTCAGATCAGCAACCCTACGATCAGCTGTGACCCCCTCGGCTTCGGCGAGT
>JADZGG010000060.1 GCA_020854015.1 Flavobacteriales bacterium | reverse complement strand
GTTCAACGGGGCACTTCCGTTCGTTCGATGATGCGCTTCACCACATCATCCACCAGCAGGCCTTCCATCTCGCGCTCCGGTGTCAGTTGGATGCGGTGGCGCAGCACAGGGGTGGCCACGAAATGGATGTCCTCCGGGATCACGAAATCGCGACCGGCGATGGCGGCCGCGGCCTTGGCACCGATGAGCATGGCCAGCGATGCCCGTGGGGAGGCGCCCAGGCTGAGCGCATGGTCCGTGCGGGTGTGGTCCACCAACTGGGCGATGTAGCGCAGCAACTTCGCCTCACACTTCACGGAGCGCACCAAGGCCCGCGCTTCCGTCAGTTGTTGCGGGGTGAGCACGGGCGCGATGCCGTCGACGCTGAGCCGGCCCTGACCTTCGTGCGCGCGTTGCAGGATCAGCACCTCCTGGTCGAGCGCCGGGTAACCGATCACGATCTTGAAGAAGAAGCGATCGAGCTGTGCCTCGGGCAGGCGGTAGGTGCCTTCCTGTTCGATCGGGTTCTGCGTGGCCAGGATCATGAAGGGCGAACCCATGAGGTGCCGCACACCGTCCACCGTGGCCTGTCGTTCCTCCATCACCTCGAAGAGGGCGGCCTGTGTCTTCGCCGGTGCGCGGTTGATCTCGTCGACCAGCACGATGTTGCTGAAGATGGGGCCCGGTCGGAACTCGAAGGCCGTGGTGCGCGGGTCGAACACGCTGGTGCCGATCACATCGCTGGGCATCAGGTCCGGTGTGAACTGCAAACGGCCGAAGCCGGTGTCCACGGTCCGTGCGAGCAGCTTTGCGGTGAGCGTCTTCGCCAGTCCGGGCGCGCCTTCGATCAGCACGTGGCCATCGCTGATCAGGGCGATCAGCAGCAGGTCCAGCGCTTCTTCCTGGCCCACGAGCACGTTGGTGATGGCTTCGCGGACGCGGTTCACGGAGTCGCGCAAACCGCCCAGCGGAAGTTGGGGAGCGAATCCGACGGTGTCGGTGGTGGTCGGTGTGTCGGTCATGGTCGTTGCGTATCAGAGGCGGCTGCGCAGGTCGTGCAGCACGCGGTCCAGTTCGGTGAGTTGTAGCGCGCTCATGCGCGGTTGAGCTTCGGCGTCGGCGATGCGGTGCAGCAGCACGGTGATCTCGTTCACACCAAGCCCCGTGCGCTTGGCCAGTCGGTCGGCGGTCTCCGCATCCGCGGCGAACTTGTGGATGTGCGCACGCTGCCGCAGATCGTCCTTGAAGTAGGTGATCATCTTGCGCGCCAGGTCGGCGTGGTCGCCCTTGTTGTAGTACAGGCGGCCCATGGTGTGCACGAAGTCGCGCGAGTCATTGCGCACCGGCGGCACGATCGGGATGGCGCGCTGCTGGCGGCGCGTGTGGGTGAAGAAGTACAGCAGCACCAACGCGAGGGCAAGGAAGTAGGCCCAGTGCAGGGCGGGTTGCGCGAGGATCCAACGCAAGGGCGTGGTCGCGCCCTGGGGGTCCAGCTTGCGGAACTCGTTCCACAGCACCGGTCCTTCGGGCAGGTGGGAGAGCACATGCGCGATCAGTTCGGCGTTCGTGTTCTCCAGCAGGTTGTAGTTGGTGAAGAGTCGCGGTTCAGCACAGAGCCAGAGGTCGCCGTCGCCCCAGGCGAGGTGGATCAGCACCGGTTCGCTGCGGTCGTTCACCAACAGCACTGTGGCCGCTTCCGGGTGCTTGGCGAAGCTGCCCGGGTGTGGCATGTTGGTGTAGTTGAAAGGCCGTGTCTCCGTGGTCGGCGCCAGGAAACGCACCGTCATGGCATCGCGATCGAACATCCTTGAGGTCGCCAGTCCCAAGGTGTCCTCCAGGATGGAGCCGAGCTCCCATGTCGCAATGAAGAGCTGATCACCTGAAGCCACCTGTTTCAGCAACGCATCCACATCGCGCTGCGGAAGGTGGAAGCCGCTGCTCACATAGAGGTGGTTGATCGGTCCTTCTTCACCGCGCCAGCGTTCGTTGCGCAGCTCCGTTTCGGAACGATCACCGGTGCTGATCTTCGGACCGAACAGGTCGGGCAGGCGCTCGTACAGGTATTTGCAGCCGTAGGGTTTCTTGTGGTAACGCGAGAAGGAAGGCGACCAGTCGGTGCCTTTGGGCCGCGTGTTCTCCAGCACGCCGACCACCACCACCAACAGGAGCAGCAGCGCGAGGTAGACCTTCTCCTTGCCGGTCATGCGCGTGCGGGTGGATCGAACCGGCGGAACTCACCGATCAACAGTTCGTAGCGGCCGCGATCCATGTCCGCCTCACCGTACCACACCCATTGGAAGGTGAAGGCCAGCTTGTCCAACGCGCTGCGCACCGCACGGTCCTGCACCTGGTAGAGGTAGTCGCGGTCGGTGGCGTCGGGCTTCAAGGTGATGTGGCCGCCGTCCGACAAGCGGCGCAGCGCGCGCAGGTAGTGCAGGCGCAAGGCCCTGCGCCAGGCGCCCTCGCGTTCAGCCTCCAAGATGCGGGCATCGAGGTCTTCGGCCTGCACCTCCTCGTGCAAGGCGCTTACAGTGGCCGCCCGTGCGGGTGCGCTGCTGAAGGCCCCCGTGAAGAGCCGCTTGCGCAAGGTGAAGGCCGCGATCACCACCGCTGCGATGATGAGGATGACCCACAGGTTGCGCACGAGCCACGATGCGGGACCGGTGCCCATGGTGTCGCTCAACCGGCGCAGCAGCCAGTCCAGGAAGCGTTCCCACCAGGTGGGCTCGGGCACTACGTCCACCAGCCACTGGTTCTCGGGCGCGGCCTTCAACCGGGCCAAGGCGCTGGCGTCGAACGCGCGTGGTTGCGCAGCGGGTGGATCGCGGTGCACCAGGTGCGCATCGGAAGCAGCGGAGCTCGCACTGTCCACGACCAGGCTGTCGGACACGGCCGCGCTCAGGGACCCGCAGGTCAAGCCCAACACCAGCAGCACCACCGACACCCGACGCATCATCCGCAAGCGCGCCGATCAGAGCTTGTCGAACTGGCTGATCTGATCCCCCAGCCCGCGCTGCTCCTTCTTCTCCACCTGGCTGAAGTAGATCAGCGCGGTACCGATGATGGGCAGGGGATAGAGGAAGAGGTAGACCAGGGACATCACGCCCATCATGATCGGCATCGCGTTCATCATCGTGGTACCGGCCGCCTCGGGATCGGAGCCGAGGTTCGCGCCGCTGAACGCGCCGAAGCCCATCAGCAGGAAGAAGGGGATCATCACCGCGTAGGCGATCACACCCACCAGCAGGCCTTGCAGGAACAGGGTGCCGAAGGTGTTCCACCAATCACCCTTCACCAGGTTGAACGAGCGACCGATGGACCCGAAGCCCGCGCGCTCGATGCCATGGCAGGAGAACACCAGGCTCAGCGAGATGGCCATCCAGATGCCCGGGAAGATGAAGGCGATCATGCACAGGATGATGATCACGTACACCACGAAGCCCAGCCCGAAGTACATCGGCACTTGCGACAGGGACCGCTTGATCAGGTCACCGGAGCTCAGGGTGGTGTGCTCCTGCGCCAGGTAGGCCCGGAGGTATTCCTGGATGATGCTGATGAAGAGCAGGAAGGCAAGGCCGAAGAAGAGGTAGCCGAGCAACATGCCAGTGAACGACGGCACGGCCTGCGATCCGCGCATGGCGTTGCCCATGGTCTCGCGGAAGAAGCCCATGAAGAAGAAGCTGCCCAGCAGCACCAGCGGCACGCAGGCGAAGGCCAGGGCCTTGTAGAGGATCTTCCAGTTCTGGCGTACGAACAGGAACGAATCGGAGATGATCTGGCCCAGATCACGCACTTGGCGCAAGCGCACGGGAGCGGCGTTCGACATGGTAGGGGAGGATGATGAAGTAAAGGACGACAGCGACGAGTGAAAGGACGATGATGGTGGCGGAAGCCCAGTTGGGCATGGTGGCGGCGTGGCGGGTCACGAACGATTCCAGGAAACCGGCAACGATGAAGACCGGCACCAGACCGATCACCACCTTGAGGCCGAGCCTCGCCGATGTCGTGAAGCTCTGCATGCGCGTCAACGTGCCGGGGAACAGGAAGCCACGCCCCATGGTGAAGCCCGCGGCACCGGCGATCACGATCGCGCTGATCTCCAAGGTGCCGTGCACCCAGATGCTCAACACGCTCTCCAGCAGCACGCCTTGCTGGTGAAAGAGATACTGGAAGCTACCCAGCATGATGCCGTTGCTGATCAGCACCAGCCCCGTGCCGAAGGAGGCCAGCAAGCCCGCAGCGAACGTGATGAGCGATACGCGGATGTTGTTCCACGTGATCCGCAGGAACATGTCGCTCTCGTTGTCCGATCCGTAGATCGCCATCGGCGTGCCGTTCGCGATGTTCTCCAAGGTGGTGTCCACGTACGCATCGCCCAGGATCAGGCGCACGAAGGTGTCGTCATGCGCCGCGCTCACCGCACCGATGATGCAGGCCAGTGCGAACACGGCGAAGGACAGCAGCAACATGGGCCGTGTGGCGGCCATCGCCAGGGGCACTTCCTCCGCCCAGAACCGCACGAAGCGACCGCGGTCCTGCGGCTTGTTGCGGTAGATGTGCCGGTGCATCACCCCGGCCAGCCCGTTCAGGTAGGTGTGCACGTTGCTCCTGGGGTAGAAGGTGCGCGCGTAGCTCAGGTCGTCGGTCACCTGCACGTACAGGTCCGACGCTTCATCGGGCGATAGGCCCTGCAATTGTTCGCCGGCCTTCTCCAGGCGCTCCCAGCGGGCCTTGTTGCGTTGGATGAATGCCGCTTCGCGCATGGGGTCTGTTCCCAAACATACGCGCTTCCACACATCCTTTGGATCTGCCATCTTGCACGTCCATGGCCCACCTCGACATCGATACGGCACAGAACGTACACCTCGAATACGAGGTGGCCAGCGTGGGCGATCGCCTGCTCGCGTTCTTCATCGACCTCATCATCCTCTGCGGCTGGTCCTTCGGTGTGGGCTACATCGCCGATGAGATCGGCTGGTACGGCACAACCACCAACCTGGTGCTGCACGGCTTTCCGTGGACCTTCTACCACCTGCTGTGCGAACAGTTCATGGACGGGCAGAGCCTCGGCAAGCGCGTGCGCAAGATCAAGGTGGTGCGGCGCGATGGGCGTGAGGCCGGCCTGGGCGCCTACCTGCTGCGGTGGGTGTTGCGCCCCATCGATTCCTTCTACGGCGTCGGCGTGGTGGTGCTGTTGGTGAACGGCAAGGGCCAGCGCCTTGGCGACCTGGCGGCGGGCACCACCGTGGTCAGCCTGCGCGAACGCGTCCGCCTGGATCAGACCCTGCTGATGGATGTGGCCTTGGACCACGTGGTGCGCTACCCGCGCGCCATCGAGCTCACCGACGGGCAGGCCCGCTTCATGAAGGACGTGCTGCGCAACACCAAGGGCCAGGACCGACCGCGCATCCTCGCGGAGCTCGCCGACAAGCTGCGCACCAAACTGGCCCTGGACCACCAGCTCAGCGACGAGGCCTTGATCGAAGCCCTGCTGCAGGACTACATCCACCTCACGGGCCGCTGAGCCTGTGCTTCACCCGGACCGACGACGTGCTGACCTCTGACCGGACGCGGCCTACCAGGCCATGAACACCAGCCAGCCCACGAAGAGCACCGCCAGGCCGAAGGCCAACAGCCGATACCCCCAAGGCATGGGGGGTCCTTTTTTCCGCATGGTGTAAGGTACGGCCCGGATCACCGGCCGACCGACCAAGTCATGTTGAACAGGCGCTAAGCAGGCTTTGCGGAGGCGATATCGCTCACGGGGCTGGCGCCGAGCGCACCGTAGGCGATCACGCGGAAGGTGTGGAACACGTCGCTCTGCAGATGCTCCACGTTCAGGTGGTTGTTGGAGATCACGTCCAACCGCGCCCATTCCTCCTCAGGCCCGGGACCGGTCGTACGGATCTGCACTTCGTACATCTGTCGGTGCTTCACGGCGCTCCAGCGGAGCTCGATCCGGCCGGGATACAGGGTGCGCCGCGCCACCACGCGTCGGGGGGCCTGCACGGGAACACTTGGTTGGCGCTTCTTCTTCACGGTGAAGCCCGCGCTCATCGCCAGAGCATGGTCGCCTTTGATCATCGATTGCACATAGCCGGCCAGGCCGGCGATCTTCTGCTTCACCTCCTGGTAGGCCGTCTTGCGGAAACTGAGGTCCGGGCGCCCTTTGTTGAAGGAATAGACCTGGGAAGCCATCGCCAGCACGTCACACGCATGGGCCAGCTCGTCCAAGCTGGGCGTGGGGTCGGGGAAGGCCGGGTTGTCCGTCATCATGCTCACATGAAGGCGGCCTCTCGCGGCCAGTTCAGCGGGCTTCAGCCGCTTGGTACCGCGGCAGACCTGAGCGTATGCAGTGTACATGGCGTTGTACGTATTGATCCCCCGCTTCAACGGACGGCATCCGGCAGAGGTTCCAACGACGGCCTCCGCTCCACCCTGTAGCGCCCCGTGCACAGTGCACCCGCTGCCGCCCTGTGCCTTGAAGCAGCGCGCATGTGCCTTATGCGTTCCACCATGCGCAATGAAGGCGCGACAGTCCCATCATCCGGTGGCGGGCTGCGGTCTGAAGCGGCGATCGGCCCAACATCTTGTGCTGTGATCACATGTGATGACGCGATCGTCCCAACATCTCGTGCCGTGATCACATATGATGGCGCGATCGTCCCAACATCTGGTGCGGTGATCACATGTGATGGCGCGATCGTCCCAACATCTGGTGCCGTGATCACATGTGATGACGCGATCGTCCCAACATCTTGTGCTCTGATCACATGTGATGACGCGATCGTCCCAACATCTCGTGCCGTGCTCACATGTGATGGCGCGATCGTCCCAACATCTTGTGCCGTGCTCACATGTGATGGCGTGATCGTCCCAACATCTCGTGCTGTGCTCACATGTGATGACGCGATCGTCCCAACATCTTGTGCTGTGCTCACATGTGATGGCGTGATCGTCCCAACATCCCGTGCGCTGATACGATGTGATGCTGCCGCGGTCCCAAGATCCTGCAGCGCGGTAAGGCCTGAAGCCGCGATCGTCCGAAGATCCTGCGCGTTGGTCACACACGATGGCGCGACGGTCCCAAGATCTTCGGGTGCGGTCGTATGGGAAGATCGGATCGGCTCAGCACGTCGGCGAGCTGCTTCATGGGTGCCGCCGCTAGGAAGGTGCTTCTGTGCAAGAAGGTCGCAGGCAGGGCTGGCCGATAGCACTGGTGTTATGGTTGTCGGCGGGTCAACGGATATCTTTATCGCATGGGTCCCTCATGGAGGTTGAGACTGCAAGCGACGCGGGAGTTCAACTTGGGGGTGTGGCAGTCATGAGATCTCTGATCCTGATATGGACTGTTCTGCTCGTGGCTTCCATAGGGGCTACGACAAGAGCCGCACAAACCCACGATGAACAAGTTGGAGTATGGGAAACTCCCCTTCGTACGGAACATCTGCCTAGCCTTTGGTACGAGGAGAACTCGACACATTATCTCCGCGATACGGGGCTGTATGATGTCGAGACTCACGGCATGCTGAAAAGCCCGGACGATGTCCTCGACCATATTGCTGAACTCCTCCGGAAGAACCCTTCGATCTTAACGCTCCAGGTCCGCGCACACGCAGATCTTCTCGAGCGAGAGCCGGATTCGCTCGCCATGCAAAGAGCAAGGACCACGTGCACGGATCTCATGCGTCGAGGCATCGCTACCGATCGTCTGATCCCGGTATCCATGGGCGTCACTAACCCGGTTATTGCGGAGCAGATCATCACCAAGCTCTCTACGCGCGAAGAACAGCTGGCGGCTCGTATCTGCAATCGCACAGTCTCTTTCTACATAACAACAACTTCGAAGCAATGACGCTTGATCCTGCAAGCGCATCGTGGCAGAGTGTCGTCATCGGTCCGATGGATACGCGGACGTGGGTCTCCCTGGGCATCGAAGCGGCCAGCCGGTCCCGAAGCCTCGGGACGGCGACACGGGAGTTCAATATGGGGTTGTTGCAGTTGTGATCATGCTCACGCAACGAGCCATACCATTCATTATCGGTCTTGCCGCCATTGGCGTGCTGTCTTCGCTTGTTGCACCAGTTCGCACACAACTCCCGCGCTTCTGGTTTGAAGAAAACTCAACGACCATTCTCAGGGACTCTGCATTCTATCTGCGCCAAGGAGAGGGTGCTGCACCTACCATTCTTTTGAACTGGGTGGTTGATGTGCTCCAGGACAACCCAACAACAGTCCTTGGGGTCCATGGATATGCAGATCCACAAGAAGCCCGACCTGACTCAATATCGCTTGCCCGGGCCTTGACGATTCGTGATACACTCGTGTTGAGAGGATTTCCTGTAAGCCGATTCAGACTTGAAGCACTAGGCGCTTCTGGTTCGCTCATTGATAGCTTGAACATCGATCGCATGGCAACCGAGGAAGAGCGCCGAACCGCGCGTCAAGAGAATCGAAGGGTTCATCTGAGCATCGTTGAATGGAACTGGAAGCCATGAGCCGGGCGACGCGGGAGTTCAATACGCAGGTGTTGCAGACATGAAGCTACTCATCGCTACCGCAATGGTCACCATTATCGCTTGGCCCTCGGTCAAGCGAATTGCGACTCCATGCCCTTGTGAATCGCAGGCATACTCGCAAATGGACGGCACCGACACAATCTTCCTTCATTCGTATCGGATCTTGGGCGTGAAGAAGAAAGATGCCGAAACGATCGCCCAATGCCTTGCCCTCAAAACACAACAACCAATTAGCATGGATAGCGCTTTCATGCGCTCGCTTTGCTCCTGTAGCACCAAACGGCTGTGCTTTGATCAGGCCAAGATCGTACGGATCGCCAAGGAGCTCCAGAAGCACCCTGACGAGGTCATTCTTCAACTGGAATATCAAGCTCGTTAACTAGGCGCACCGGCCACACCGGAGTTCAACATGGGGCACTTCAAACTTGAAGATCAATGACCGCTCAGGACTTGGAAAACATGGAAGAAGCCTTGGGCTTTGCATTACCGGACGACTACCGTGAGGTCATGCTCGCCTATCCCTTCTCCACCGAAGATGGTGGTCACGAAATGCTCATCAATGAACCGGTCATTTCAGCGGATCCGATCAACCTTGAACTCTTGACCCCGGATGTTCGTCAACCCTTCTTAATAGGCGGAGTGCTCGGGAAGGATGTCTATTACATGGATGCTGACCGTCGTTCCTCACCGGTGTTCGTCCGCGACCTTAAGAAGGGGCTCAAATGGGAGTTCTCTCCATCGCTTTCGGCTTACGTGGAGCACATCAAGAGCCTACCTCAAAAGCGAACCCTATGGAACAAAGGATGGCGCCTCTGACCACCGCAGCTCGGTCAACTGTCGGCGATCCGCTGGATAGACGGACATGGGTCTTGTTGGGTATCGAAGCTGCCTCGCGATCGCCGGCAACCCGCGAGTTCAATATGGGCGTCTTGCAGACGTGATCAACCGTGCGAAAGGCCAAGGCACTAAACGGCTTGCCGAACGACATCGTCCAGATGTACTTCAGCACACTGGCTTATCATCGCAACGGATACATGGCCGATCATTTATGGGAGACGGCTATGCGCACGGGTGTGCGCCAAGGTCGCATCGACCTACTTGCGCATCGCGTCGACCCTGAGGAATTCTCGACTCCCGGGATCTTGAGCTATTTGCCGAGGTTGAACGAACACATCAGGTCTGAACTGCGGATCAAGGGTTTCCCGCCCGATCACATCAGTTCAGCAGAGATCAAGGTCGTCATCACGCCGCAGAATGAGATCCACGGGATGCTGTCCGGACAAGGCGTGATATTGACCAAGGATGGTAAGCGGATCGAAGGCCGCGTGTATAAAGAGAATGCCTATCCGCTTCGTGGAAATACGACCGCGCGGATGGAAACACACTCTAAGCCATGGTGGAAGTTCTGGTGAACATCGATTGAACCGCCCCAGCGTCTCTCGCAAACGCCCCAGCCACCCACGCGCAAGCACCCATTCATCACATCACCACGAACCGCGCACTGCCCTGCCCCTTCGCACCGCGCCAGTGCAGCGTGTAGGTGCCCGGCCGCAGGTCGCGCACGGACAGCTGCATCACGTGCTCCTGCGCGGTGAGGCGCATCACTTGGCGGCCGGCCGCATCCAGCACCTGCAGCGCATCGCCGCGCTCGAAGGCACCGGCGAGGGTCAGCGGATCGTTGGTCGGGTTGGGATACAGTTGCAGGGTGGCGTGCGCCGGGGTCTCGCTCAGCGCGGTGGTCAGGTCCACGCCGTACTTCACCGTGTAGATGGTGCTGCCACCGTTCCAATAGAGCGTATCGGAAGGTCCCGGATAGAACACGGCCGTATCCGAGAAGGTGCCCGTCATGAACACATTGCCCAGCTGGTCCACCGCGGCGCCGTTGGAGGTATCGAAGCTCTCCGGACTGTTCACCATGCGCACCCACAGGAAGTCGCCGTTGGCCGTGTATTGCGCGGTGAAGACGTCGTTGGCCTGCAGCGGCGCCAGGATCGTCTCGCCGGGGCCCGGGTCGTAGTCCTGCGTTTGTGCGATGGCGCAGGTCACCACCACGCCGCCTTGCGGGTCCAGGGCCAGGTCGCCTACGCAGTCGAAGTGGATGTTGCCT
>JADZGG010000059.1 GCA_020854015.1 Flavobacteriales bacterium | reverse complement strand
GATGCTCACCACCAACGGCAATGTGACCACCCAGCGGCTGCTCGTCCAGCACTGATCAACCGATCAGCACCGCAGCAAGCGCCAACAACGCAGGCAGCGCTTGCACGTAGAAGATCGAGCGTTGCGCGCTGAGCGCACCGTAGATCCCGGCCACGATCACGCAGCCCAGGAAGAACAGGGCCACGTTCACCGACCAGCTCATATCCGCGATCAACAGGCTCCAGAAAAGACCTGCGGAAAGAAATCCGTTGTACAGCCCTTGGTTCGCGGCCAAGGCTTTGGTGGGCACGAACAGGCTGGCAGGCAGCGAACGGAACACCTTCGGCCCGCGCGTGGTCCAAGCGAACATCTCCAGCCACAGGATGTACAGGTGCTCGATCGCCACAACGGCGATCAAGATCTTGGCGAGGATGCTCATGGCGGACGTGGTGTGAACCCGAAGCTACGCGTCAGGTCGAAGTGACCGGACGATCTTCAGGTCAGATGCTTGAAAGCGGCATCGCCTCTTTCAAGCGAACTCCTTTCTCCGTCCGTTCCAATGTGGCGCACTCGTTCACATTGTCGTGTTCCAGGAAGAGCACGAACTCGCCGTCCGCAGCGCGCTCCAAGAAGCCGGCCTTCTCCGTCATGGTCAGCAGCGGCCGTGTGTCGTAGGCCATCACCCAAGGCAGGGGCACGTGGTGCACGCTGGGCAGCAGGTCGGACATGTAGCAGAGCGTGCGGTCCTTGTACTTCAGGTGCGGGATCATCATGGCGTCGGTGTGGCCGTTCACCAGCAGCACATCGAAGCCCGGGAAGAGCTCCTTGACATATTCAGCACGCGGCGTCGGCCCCTCTCCTTGAGAGAGGGGTTCGGGGGTGAGGCCCACGAACTTCAGCTGGCCGCTCTCCTGGATGGGCAGGATGTTCTCCTTCAGGAAGCTGGCCTTCTCGCGCGGGTTCGGCTTGATGGCCCAGTCCCAGTGCGGCTTGTTGCTCCAGTAGGTGGCGTTCTTGAAGGCCGGCGCGAAGCCTTCGCCCTTGCGCACGATGCTGCCACCACAATGGTCGAAGTGCAGGTGCGTGAGGAACACGTCGGTGATGTCGTCCTTCGAGAAGCCATGCTTCTTCAACGAGCCGTCGAGCGTGGCCTCGCCGTGCAGGTCGTAGTGGCTGAAGAAGCGCTCGTCCTGCTTTTCGCCGATGCCGTTGTCGATCAGGATCAGGCGATCGCCGGTCCTCACCAGCAGGCAACGCATGGCCCAGGTGCAGAGGTTCTTCTCATCGGGCGGGTGGTGCTTGCTCCAGAGGGTCTTGGGCACCACGCCGAACATGGCGCCGCCATCGAGCTTGAAGAAACCGGTGTCGATCGAGTAGAGTTCCATTGGGCGAAGATCGTGGGTCCAGATTTGTTTGGCTGCTGTGCCTTGGGTAGAGCAAGTCTCAGTCACATCCACCAACGGTCATCGCTCCGTCAGCGATCTGAACGGTCGCCCAGCAGTGCTTGCCGCAGATCACACTGAGCGCTTCGCCATCATAGTTCAGCCAACGGATGAGAAAACCACCTGGTTGTGTCAATGTCGGATTCTCTGGTATGGCAGACTCCACGGCTCCTGAAACATCCACTCTCCAATTGCGCTTCGATCCGGAATATGACGTTAGGGTCTGGAGGTCGTTTTCTACGTAGAAGACCGTTCCATCCGGGAACGAGATCCCTCTCACTCCGGTTTCCGCAATATGAATGCTCTGCTCTGCGCTCACGCGAAGAGCGTCATAAGGAAGTTGAGCCTGAGTGCAAGCCAAGAGACATAGGATCACCGCAACTAAGAAGGATACGCGCAAGGCTGGTCCGTTCGTAAAGCAGGGCGCAGAGCATGGTTTCATTCGTTCTCTTGTTGCAAGGCTTTTTCTTCTCTTTCCCAAGCTCCGCCGACATGATCCCGCCATGCGGTCCAACCCATCGGTAGATCGGCCAGTTCACCGATGGAACGATCACGAAGGAACGCGCAACCTAAACAGACGACCATCCCGTCCTTCGTTTGCACAGTGGTTCCGCATAGGATCTGCCAATCGCCATCCATATCGTGGCTCACACGGAGGATCGGGTAGCCGTGATGGAATACCTGGACCGTGGAAATGGCAACTGCATTCTCGGGGTCGGCGAACGGCCACGCTTCACCTCCAAGGTCATGTTGATGTGCTTCGACTGTATCCATGCCGATAATAGTGCACAATTTTCTGAGATCATTGAACTAGCGTCTACCTTGGCTACATGCCCTCCAGCAAACCCCGCTGCATCGTCATCGCCGGACCGAACGGAGCGGGCAAGACCACCTTCGCGCGGGAGTTCCTGCCGAAGGACGCGGGCATTCTGCACTTCGTGAACGCTGACCTGATCGCGGCAGGGCTTTCACCGCTGGAACCTTCCGCAGCGCAGGTGGCGGCTGCTAGGATCTTTCTGGTGGAACTTGATCGCCTCGCCGGAGAGCGGGCCGACTTCGCGTTCGAGACCACCCTGAGCGGCCGTGGCTACATGGAGCGGCTTCAACGGTGGAAGGCGGCTGGCTATCGGGTGGAGATCGTGTTCCTGAAGCTACCGAACGTACAGTTGGCCTTGAAGCGTGTTGCGTTGAGGGTGAAGCAAGGAGGGCACCATGTGCCCGATGCGGATGTCCGGCGTCGCTTTGTTCGCGGTTGGCTTAACTTTGAAACCGTCTACAAGTAGGTCGTTGACGGGTGGACCGTTTTCGATAACACTGGCGAGACACTCAAACTCATCGACCGTTCACATGGCTAGGTCCACTGCTGGAAAGGAACACGATGAATTCGTGGCGGCTGTCGGCCGTGCGTTGAAGCGCGCGGCGAAGGTGGCGCGGAAGACCGCCCGCATGCACGGCACCCCGATCGCTCTTTGGCGCGATGGGAAGGTGGTGCTGGAGAAGCCCTGAGGTCTTTCATTCTTCCATTCCGTGTCTGCTGACACCCCCCGGTTGAAGCATTCCATGCGCTCATGCGCCCATGTACCCAAGCGCCCATGCATCTTCGCCTCATGCGCACGGTACACTTCATCGCCATCGGCGGCAGCGCCATGCACAACCTGGCCATCGCCCTGCACCAGAAGGGCTACGAGGTCACTGGCAGCGACGACGAGATCTTCGAGCCCAGCCGCAGCCGCCTGGACCGCCTGGGTCTGTTGCCCGACAAGCTGGGCTGGGATCCGCTGCGCATCCACAAGGGCATCGACGCGGTGATCCTCGGCATGCACGCCCGGGCCGACAACCCCGAGTTGGTGCGCGCACAGGAGCTGGGCATCCCGGTGTTCAGCTATCCCTCGTACTTCCACGAGCAGACGAAGGACAAGACCCGCGTGGTGATCGGCGGCAGCCACGGCAAGACCACGATCACCAGCATGATCATCCACGTGCTGCGGCAGGCCGGCGTGGAGTTCGATTACCTCGTGGGCGCGCAACTCGAAGGTTTCGACTGCATGGTGAAGTTGAGCCCCACCAGCACCGTAGCCATCATCGAAGGGGATGAGTACCTCGCTTCCGCGCTGGAGCCCGTGCCCAAGTTCCACCTATACCGCCCGGACATCGCGCTGATCAGCGGCATCGCGTGGGACCACATCAACGTTTTCAAGACCTTCGAGAGCTACGTGGACCAGTTCCGCAAGTTCATCGATGTCATCGAGCCCGGTGGCAAATTGATCTACTGCGCGGAGGATCCCGAAGTGAAGAAGCTGGCCGAGGAGCCGGACGTGAAGGCGACCAGGATCCCCTACGGCGTGCCCGCGCACCGGATCGATGATGGGGTGACGAAGCTGCTGGTAGGAGGGAAGGAGGTGGCCTTGCGGGTCTTCGGCAAGCACAACCTGATGAACCTGGAAGGCGCGCGGCATGTGTGCCATCAGCTGGGCATCGGCGATGCGGTTTTCTACAAGGCCATCGCCTCGTTCCATGGCGCGGCGAAACGCTTGGAGAAGCTGGCGGAACAAGGGCGCAAGGTGGTCTTCAAGGACTTCGCCCATTCCCCGAGCAAGTTGAAGGCGACGGTGGACGCGGTGCGGGAGCAGTTCCCCGGTCGGAAGTTGGTGGCATGCATGGAACTTCACACGTATAGCAGCCTGAGTGAAGGCTTCCTCGATCAGTACGCCGGTTGCATGGAGCAGGCCGATACGGCCATCGTGTTCTACGATCCGCATGCCGTCCAACTGAAGCGTCTGCCACCGATCCCTCCCGAACGGATCCAACGCGGTTTCGCGCGTCCCGACCTTCAGGTGCTGAGCGATCCGATCGTGCTGATGGGCGCGGTACGTCAGGCGCAGGCGGACCCCGGCGTGCTGCTTATGATGAGCAGCGGCAACTTCGGTGGGCTGGATCTTCAGGCCTTGAGCGAGGCGTTCATCGCGTGAGGTTCACCGCGACGATGCGACGAGCGCCACGTTGAGCAAACATCCGTTCAGCGCAGCCGACGGAGCACCTTGTGGTGCACGGCACTGAAAAGGAGCGCGTTCCCCAGTGCTGCGACCAACAACCCAAAGAAGGTGATGCTTGCGTAGCTGAACGGGTTGAACACGCTGGTGAGCTCTACACGCGCTTTCGCTTCGTTGCCACCTGCAGCCACCACAGCAGCCACGCGCTCGTTGATCTTCGAGGGGAACTCCACCACATCGATGGCGTTGTAGTAGGTCCAGATGAACACGCCCATCATAAGGGCATACACCGCGCAACCCGAGAACGAAGCCTTCACCAGCGAAGGGAAGGTGGCAGCGCGGTCCTCCCCAAGTAGGGCATGCCCGGCAAAGAAAGCGATCACGCTCATGGCCAGCAGATGCACGAACATGAACTCGGGCCCTTCGAGCGAGCGGCCATTGTAGAACAGTCCCACGCGCACAGCCATAACGGCCAGGGCGACGAAGAAGGCGGTTCTCATGCGAACGGTGGGCTGACCACGCTTCGTTAGCCGTTCATGGACACGAGGAATTCCTCGTTGCTCTTGGTGCCTTCCATGCGGGTCTTGATGAACTCCATGGCCTCGACGGGGTTCATGTCGGCGAGGTGCTTCCGGAGCACCCAGGTGCGTTGCAGCACTTCCTTACCGTGGAGCAGATCGTCGCGGCGCGTGCCGCTGGCCTGGATGTCGATGGCCGGGAAGATGCGGCGGTTGCTGATCTTCCGGTCGAGCTGGAGCTCCATGTTGCCGGTGCCCTTG
>JADZGG010000058.1 GCA_020854015.1 Flavobacteriales bacterium | reverse complement strand
GATCAGCGGCAGCCACAGGTCAGTGATGGTGTTGCGGCAAGTGGCGAACAGCCCGTCCGCTGGTTGCATACCCACGCTACCCACCAAGGCCCCGTTCTTATTCAGGGTGTAAAGCGTGTCGCCTTGTTGCACTGCCCCGAGATCCGCTCTGTGGATGGCCGCGACCAACGCGCTTCCTGGTATCGTGGCCGTATCGGTCTCGGAGACCACCAGCAGTTCGCCCTGCCTGCCGTTCACGATGGAACCAAGCGTGTACTGCTTGCCAGCCGCCAGCATCAGCAGTACGTAGCCGATGCTCAATAACAACATGAAGGTCCAGAAGCGACTGAGGGCCATGGCGATCGGGGTCATGCAAAGAAGCGCAGACCGGAGCCTTCAAGGGCCGATGGACGTGGCGCTTCGTGAACAGCATGGTGTGTGATCAGCATCCTGGATGTGACCGAGTGGTTGAACGCTGGTCTAAGCGAGTAGCTAGCGGAACACATGAGGGGAAGGGGTATTCAGTTCGCAGTGGTGGCCTTGCTGGCCTCCTTGATCACGTGGTCGATCTTGCATATGGGCCGTTCGAAGTCCATCGAGGGCGCCCTGGCAACAGGATACCCTGCGGATACAACCGTTCTGGTGAAGGATGTGCATGCCATCCTGATGCTCGCCTCCGTGCGTGGTGACTATGAAGAGTACTTCTCGCAGGAGGATTCCAAGGTGATCACCGAGATGCTCGGCAAGCTCGGCTTCAAGAAGAAGGCCATGCTAAGGGTCAGGGGCAAGGTCACCGTGGGCTATCAGTTCGAAGAAGCCGACATCGTTCCTGATGCGGAAGAGCACCGGCTGATCATTACCACCACCAAGGACCCGGGCATCCTGGCCATTGAGCACGATGTCGACTATGTGGACCTCGACCAGGGCATCCTCAACCACTTCAAGGCGGAGGACCTGACGGCGATCAACGCGCAAGGCAAGCAGCGCATCCGCGAGAAGGCACTTGCCGGTGACCTCTTCAGCCTGGCGCATGCCAAGCGGACCGAGGTGTTGGGCGTGATCAATAACTACGTGAAGGCCCAAGGCTGGGATTTGGTCGTCGATTCCAGTCGCCAGGCCGCTGCACTGATCTACCGGTCAAAGTAGACCTGCCGGCAGAGGTCATTCGTCCGCTCATGCACCCGAACTATCTTTCGACACTCGTTCATTCCCCCTGCCACCATGACCCGTCCGATCCTGTTCGCCCTTGTTTCCCTGCTGTTCCTTGGTTCCTGCGTGTCCAAGAAGAAATACGTGGCCATCCAGGCCTCCAATGAAACGCTGCACGGCAAGTTGGACGAAGCGAACCGCTTGCTGGAAGCGTGCAAGGGCGACAAGTCCGTGTTGGATGCGAGGATCGCCGGGCTGGAGAACAGCAACCAGCACCTGAAGGACCAGGTGAACGACCTCAGCAACACCAACGCCGCGCTGCTGAACAACGTCGGTCAGATGGCCACCCTGTCGAAACAGGAAGCTTCCAACCTCGAGAAGTCCTTGGAACAGATCAAGGAACAGGACCTGCGGATCCGCACCCTGCACGATGCGCTCACCAAGAAGGACTCGATCACACTGGCGCTCGTGGTCAGCCTGAAGAGCTCACTTGGCAACCTGAACGATACGGACGTTGTGGTGAACGTGGAGAAGAGCGTGGTCTTCATCTCGCTCAGCGACAAGATGCTCTTCAACAGCGGCAGCACGGTGATCAGCCCGCGCGCCAAGGAGGTACTGGCGAAAGTGGCCACGGTGGTGAACGCCAAGCCTGAGATGGAAGTGCTGGTGGAAGGCCACACGGACAACGAGCCCATCAACCGCGATTGCATCAAGGACAACTGGGACCTGAGCGTGATGCGCGCCACATCGATCGTGCGCGTCTTCTCCAAGGAGCTCGGTGTGGACCCGGCCCGCATCACTGCTGGTGGTCGTAGCGAATACGTTCCCTTGCAGCCGAACGATAGCCCGGAGCACCGCAGTGCGAACCGTCGCACGCGCATCGTCATCATGCCCAAACTGGACCAGTTCTACAACATGATCGAGGACGGGTTGAAGCAGGCCAGCGAACAGGAAGGGAAGTAGGCCGCTTTTCGGTAGCCGAAGATCGCTTCCTCAGCGGAGCAAGGCCTCCTCCGTACACGTTCATAGAGGGCGTGAGGCGCTGAGCCCATACACCATCGGCAACTTGCCTTCCATGCCCTTGATCCGGTAGAGGCCGTCCTCACTTTTCACCGTGTTCGCGAAGCAATCGTGCGGCGAGCCATCCAGTTCGGTGAAGCGATCGAGGCGCAGTCCCTCGTTCAGCAGGGCCGTGAGCACTTCGCCCAGGTCGTGGTTCCAGCAGGTTGAAGAGAGCTTGACATCCGCATTGCGGGCCGCGTAACTGCCTTGTTCCTCTTCCACGATGGCCTCGCGGTTGAAGTAGGAGTACTGCACATAAGTAAGGTCGTTGTCGTACATCCACATCACCGGGTGGAACTCAACGAACACCAGGCGACCGATCGGCTTCAGGTAGCGCTTGATGTTCGCGGCCCAAGGCTTCAGGTCCGGCAGCCAGCCGATGGTGCCGTAGCTCGTGAAGACAATATCGAACTGTCCGTCGAGCTCAGGCCGGTGGTCGATCACATTGCTCAACACCCAATCGGCTTTCAGCCCACATCGTGAGGTCAGCTTGCGGGCCTCTTCGATGGAGGTGTCCGAGATGTCCAGTCCTGTCACTATCGCGCCCATGCGCGCCATGCTCAAGGTGTCCTGGCCGAAGTGACATTGCTGGTGCAGGATCTTCTTGCCTTGCACATCGCCCAGCAGGTCCAGTTCGATCGCGCTCAAGGAATTCCGACCGGCAACAAAGCTCTCCACATCGTAGAATGCGGAGCTCACGTGCAGCAGCGCCCGGGCGTTCCAGGCCTCGCGGTTGGCTTGAAAGGCGGTGTTGTCGGACATGTGGGGCAGGTTGAGATCAGGCCTTCTTGATGCTGCGCCACACGAACACCGTCATGCCCAATGCGGCCACGCAGACGAAGAGCCAGCCGAAGAGCGCGGCGTTGGAACCATCATCTTTCAAGGTCACGGGCGTGGTTGCTTTCGTTTTCGAGGGAGCTTCCCAGGGTGCGGGGGATGTAGCGGTCGTTTCCGGTTGAACTTGTTCAATGGTGTCACTGATCGCTTCAGTGGATGGTTCAGAGGAGCCATCGAAAGCAAGACCCGAACCGACGATCATTACCAAGCCAAGAAAGAGCAAGAAGCTGCGCATGACCGCGAAGGTACCCTCTGCGCCAGCTTGCTACTTGATCCAGGCCTTCCGACCCGGCTCATGGCGGAGCGTTGCTCACATCATCGTGTGGTCCATGCAATCGCTGGATGGTGATCTTCTAGTTTCGGTGCATATCGAACGTCTCGGCCCATGCGCTTCATCACCACAACCCTCAGCGCTCTTGCCTTCATGGCTTGCTCGAACTCGCCCTCACAGCCAGGAGAGGCGGAGGCACAAGGATCCGGTAAGACCTACACCGAAGGGACGGACTACCTCGTGTTGAAGCGGGTGCGTGCCATGGACCCTTCCGGTCTTGCGCAGCCGGTGGAAGCCTACTCCGTGCTAGTGCCTCGCGACTGGGTGGCGGACGGTGGCATCACCTGGAACATCGGCGGACCATGCCCCATCGAGGTCGTTCACAACCGCTTCTCCGCAAAAAGCCCGGATGGCGACTATCAATTCGACCTCTACCCAACGCAGCAGTGGGATTGGAACGATGACCCGCAGATGCGTTACGCGCTGCAGGATCCTGCACAACGGCGCTGCACCATCGCTGAACCTATGGATGCTTCGACCT
>JADZGG010000057.1 GCA_020854015.1 Flavobacteriales bacterium | reverse complement strand
CGGAAAAGCTGCGCGACGAGATCGGCCTGATACGTGGGCAACAGGTGACCGATGCGGCCTTGAGCGATGCGCGAGAGTCCATCCGACGTTACTATCTGGACAAGGGCTACCTGAAGGCGAAAGTGACCTCTCGTCAGGAGAAGAGCGACTCGCTCATGGCCAACAGCGTGATCGTCTTCTACGATGTTCAGCGCGGCCCGAAGGTGAAGATCCACGACATCATCTTCCACGGCAACGAGCATGTGCCGGCGAAGAAGCTGCGCAAGGCCATGAAGGGCACCAAGCGCAAGCGGGCGTATAACATCTTCGGCAGTTCGAAGTTCAACGCAAAGACCTACCGCGAGGACAAGCAGCATGTGGTGGACGTGTTCAACGATTTCGGCTATCGCAACGCGGCCGTGGTGAGCGACACCATGTACTATGTGGACGACAGCCACATCAACCTGGAACTCACCGTTGAAGAGGATCGCCAGTTCTACTACCGCAACGTCACCTTCACCGGCAATACCAAGTACAGCACGGACACGCTCACCAAGGTGCTCGCCATCAAGCGCGGCGATGTGTACAACAAGAAGCGGCTGGAGAGCAGGTTGTACATGAACCAGAACGGGCAGGACATCAGCTCGTTGTACATGGACAAGGGCTACCTCAGCTTCAACCCCGAGCCGGTGGAAGTGGTGGATGGCGACAGCATCGATCTTCAGGTGCGCATCCGTGAAGGCAAGCAATACCGCATCCGCAACGTGACCATCGTGGGCAACACGAAGACCTACGACCACGTGATCCGACGGGAGATCCGCACCAAGCCCGGCGTGCTCTTCGACCGCAGCGAGGTGATCCGTTCGCAGCAACAGCTCATCGGCCTGGGTTACTTCGATCAGGAGAAGACCACGGTGAACCCGAGCCCCGACCCGCGCCCAGGTCTGGTGGACCTGCAATACGTGGTGGAGGAAAAGCCCAGCGACCGCTTGGAACTGAGCGGCGGTTACGGTGCTGGTCGCCTGGTGGTGAGCCTCGGCCTCTCGTTCACCAACTTCAGCATGCGCAAGCTCTTCAAGCCCGGTGCCTGGACACCACTTCCAGCAGGCGACGGACAGACACTGAACCTGCGCGCACAGACCAACGGACGCTATTACCAGAGCTACAACATCTCCTTCATCGAGCCTTGGCTGGGGGGGCGCAAGCCGAACTCGTTGAGCGTTTCAGCCTTCCACTCGGTGCAGACCAATGGTGCGGACAAGTTCTTGAACACCACCGAAGGAAAGATCGACAACCCGTTGTACCAGTCGTTGAAGATCACAGGCGGGTCCATCGGCTTCGGCAAGCGGATCCCTTGGCCGGACGATTACTTCTCCATGAGCCAGACGGTGAGCTACCAGCTCTACGACCTGAACAAATGGACAGGCAGCGCATCCTTCGGCTTCAACGACGGACAAAGCAACGTGCTCGCCTATCAGTTCCGGATCTCGCGGCGGTCCATTTTCGCGCCCTTCTGGAACACGCAGGGATCGGACATCTCCTTCAACGTAAAGCTGACACCGCCGTGGTCGCTCTGGGGCTGGACGAACGCCTTCCCGGAAGGTGTTGAGATCTCGACGCTCCCTCCAGCACAGAAATACCACTGGGCGGAGTTCCACAAGTGGAAGTTCACCACGCAATGGTTCGTGCCGATCACCAAGCCACCTGTTGGTGGTTCCGCGGACCGTCGCCTGGTGCTGATGGCCCGTGCGGGCTTCGGCTTCCTGGGCAAGTACAACTCGTCCGTGGGTGATTCGCCCTTCGAGCGTTTCTACCTCGGCGGAAGCGCGCTCACCGGCTTCCAGCTGGACGGTCGTGAGATCGTGGCCTTACGCGGCTACGACGATCTCTCGCTCTCACCCAACTCGGGCTCCTTCTTCATCAATAAGTACACGGCCGAATTGCGCTACCCCATCAGTCTGAACCCGCAGGCCACCATTTTCGGTACCACCTGGCTTGAAGCGGGCAATACCTGGCAAGACCTTGATCGTTACGACCCCTTCCGCTTGTACCGATCGGGTGGTCTGGGTCTCCGGCTGTTCCTGCCCATGTTCGGTCCCATGGGACTTGACTACGGGTGGCGCTTCGACGATGTGCCCGGGCGTCCGACCATGGCACGCAGCCAGTTCCACTTCACGATCGGCATAGATCTTGGCGAGCTCTAGCCGGATCGTCTAACTTCGACGGCCTTCGCATGACCCCCCACCTACGTCGCATTGCCTTGCTGGGCGCCTTGTTCATGGCGTTCACGATCCAGGCCCAGCGTATTGCCTTCGTGAACACGAAGTACATCCTGGACCAGATGCCGGACTACCAGTCCGCGCAGCAGGAACTCGACCGCTTCAGCACGCAATGGCAGAAGGAGATCGATGACCGTTGGTCGCAAGTGAAGCGCCTGCGTGATGCCTTCAACGCCGAGGCCATCCTGCTTACCGAGGATATGAAGCGCACTCGTGCCGAGGACATCGAGAAGAAGGAGCGTGAGGCGCGTGAGCTCCAGAAGAAGCGCTTCGGTGTGGAAGGTGACCTGTTCAAGAAACGGCAAGAGCTCGTACAGCCCATCCAGGACCGGATCTACGAAGCGGTGAAGGAAGTGGCGGGAACGAGTTACGTGGCCATCTTCGACATCGGCGGCATGGGCAACAACGTGCTCTACGCCAGCGACAAGTACGACAAAAGCGACAGCGTGCTCCGCAAGCTGGGCATCAAGCCCGGCACGAGCAAGAACAGCGGCAACCTGAACGAGGAGGAACCGAGCGAAACACCGGACGATACCAAGGACGGCGGACAGCAGGATCAGCCGAAGGATGGTGGCCGCGATGGCGGAAGCGCTCCGCCGCCCGACAAACCCAAGCAGTGAACCCCACGACAACCACGATGAAGAAGCTATTGATGACCCTTTGCCTGGCCGCGATCACCGCCCCGGCTGTGATGGCCCAAGCACCCAAATTGGGTCACATCGACCGCCAGGCCCTGATGTTGACATTGCCTGAGCGCAAAGATGCTGAAGCCAAGATGCAGGCCTTCGCCAAGACCCTCGACGAGCGTTTGAAGGCCATGGGCACCGAGTACCAGACGAAACTGGAAAAGGCCAACGTTGATGCCGCAACCATGACCAACACCGAAAAGGAGATGGTGATGCGCGAGCTGCAGGACCTGGAGAAGCGCATCAGCGATGCGCAGGAAAAGGCCCAGGACGACCTGCAGAAGCAGGAGCAGGAATTGCTGGCCCCGATGGTGGAGCGCACCAACAAGGCGATCAGCGAAGTGGCCGCGGCTGGCAACTTCACCTACATCTTCGACACCAGCACCGGCATGGTGTTGTACTACGATAAGGGTGAGGACATCCTGCCTGCTGTGAAAGCGAAACTGGCGATCCCTTAATGGCCGTGTCCGACACCGGACCCATCGGCATTTTCGACAGCGGCATCGGTGGCCTTACGGTCGCCAAGGCTATTCGGCAGGCGCTCCCCTCAGAGCGCCTGCTCTATTTCGGGGATGGCGCGCATGTGCCTTACGGCGAACGGAGCACGGCCCAGATCCAGGACTTCAGCAAGGCTATCACCGAGTTCCTTCTGGAGCGCAAGAGCAAGCTGGTGGTGGTAGCCTGCAACACGGCTTCCGCCGCTGCGCTCAGCTCCTTGCGCGAGCAGATGCCCAAAGTGCACTTCATCGGTATGGAGCCCGCGGTGAAGCCTGCTGTGGCCCATACCCGCACGGGTGTGGTGGGTGTCATCGCCACCGTATCGACCATGCAGAGCGCGGTCTTCGCAAGCGTGGTGGAACGCTTCGGGCAGGGCGTTGAGGTGATCCAGCAGGCCTGCCCCGGCCTCGTTCGTCAGATCGAGGCTGGAGCCTTCGATACGCCGAAGACGGAGACCATGCTGCGCGGATGGCTTGAGCCCATGGTGGCACGAGAGATCGATGCTCTTGTGCTTGGCTGCACGCACTACCCCATGGTGCAACCGCTGATCGAACGGATCGTGGGGCCGGATGTACGCGTGATCGATCCGGCACCAGCCATAGCCCGGCGTGTGGTGCATGTGCTGCACGAAGAACATCGACTGGGCGCCACAGTCGGAACAGGAGCCTTCACCTGCTGGACCAGCGGCGAAGTGGAGTCATTCCGATCGATGTTGGAACACCTCGAGCTGCCCACGGACGATGTCCACAGGGCTTGCTGGTCCGGTGACACGCGGGTCACTCCTTGTACCAGCTAGCGTACTTCAGGTAATTCTCGGCAATGCGTTGGATCTCGTTGCGGCTAAGGTCCTCCCCCACTTCGCGGATGCGCTTGCCCGGCACACCGGCCACCAGGCTGCCAGGCTCCACCTTGGTACCCTGGAGCACCACCGCGCCAGCCGCGATCACACTGCCCTCTCCGATCTCCGCATGGTCCATGACAATGGAGCCCATGCCGATCAGCACATTGTCGTGGATCGTACAACCATGTACGAGCGCGTTGTGACCGATGCTCACGTTGTTGCCGATGGTGAGCGCCGCACGCTGGTAGGTGCAGTGCAGCACAGCACCATCCTGCACGTTCACCCGATCACCGATGCGGATGCTGTGCACATCACCACGCACAATTGCGTTGTACCACACACTGCATTGGTCGCCCATGATCACATCACCGATCACTACGGCGGTCTCTGCCAGGAAGATGTCCTTTCCGAATGCGGGCGTGAAGCCGCGAAGTGTCCGCACCAGTGCCATGCTCAGTGCTTCTCTGCTGGTTTACCGCATCCCTCCTTCTGGCAACAGGTCGGCAGCTCGCCGAAGGCCTTGGCATCACCAGGAACATCATCAGCCGAATAGCCCATCATGACCACGGCGTGGCGCAGCTTCTCCGCGTCGGTGCGCTTCGGGTCATAGGTCACGTGGATGATGCTCGTGGCCAGGTCAAGATCCACCTTCTTCACTCCTTTCTCATAGATCAGTCCGCTCTCTATGGTCTTCTCGCACATGTCGCACACGGAGCTGGTGCGGATATCGAGGTCGGCGGTGCCGCTCTTCTTGTCCTGGGCTTGGGTACTGGTGAGCACCAGGGCCAGTCCCATTGTGATCAATGTTCGCATGGTCAGTTCAGTTACTGGTTTCAGGGGTACGGTCAAGGGTGAAGCGCATGCCTCCATAGAACATGGCCTTGTTGGTCGGTCCCCAGATCAAGGAGGCATCAAAGTACGGGCCGAAGGGGTCCTCAGGGGCGATGATCTGACGGGTCTGCAAGGTGCTGGTGAGGTTCTCCCCCCCGGCATAGAACTCCCATAGGCCCACCACCAAGGTGACCTGCGCGTGCAGGGTGGCATAGGCCGGCGCTCGTTCCGGAAAGCGGTAGGCCTCTGGGTTCGTGATCGTGGAAGGGATGCGCGAGCTGCCGAACATGTTCACAGTGGCATCGGCGCGGAAGCGCTCGTTCTTGCTCGCGTAGGAGAGATCGAACATGCCCCGGTGCATAGGCGTGAAGGGCCGCTCACGCAGCACGCAGTCGTAGGTGGTGCGCACATCATACCAGCGGTAAGCCACTTTGGCGTTGATCCTTCGCGTAAGTGCGACCTGCACATCCGTAAGCACGCTGTTCGCGTAACTCCTGCCTTGCAACATATAGAACGACGCTTCTTGCGGGCTACGGTCCAGGTCGGTCACCACCTGCTCGGTGAACTGCGTTCGGTAGACATCAATGGTGAAGGCCCACTTCCGGTCTAGCCACTTCCACTTATGCAACAGGGAAGCACCCATGTTCCATGCACGCTCCATGGCCAGATCACCTTCAACATGCATCACACGTGAACTGGCCAGCAAGCTGGAATTCTCTGCAAGTGGAACGGCCGTGCGGAAGGCATGACCGACCGAAGCCCTCGCCGTGGTCAAGGGCCCTAGCTCGTACTTCACATGCAGGCGAGGGCTCACGGCGGAACCGTACCAACTGTTGAGATCGGCGCGCAATCCGGCCACGGCCGTTATGGCTCCGCGCTTCATGGTATACTCGACGAAAGCACCCGGCATCACTTCATTGCGCGCGAAGCTGCTGTCCATGTAAACCTCTTCGTAGTCGTCCGTCTGAAGGCTCAGTCCGGTCTTCAGATCGTCGGCACCTCCGTGCAAGAGCATCTGGTAGACGGCATTGCCATATAGGCTTCTCTGTTCGGCATTGTATCGACGAAGCCCGTAGGTCGAGGTCAGGTGATGCTGTCTCGCGCCGAACATCAAGCCGATGCTACGGGTGGCATCGTTCTTGAAAATGAAGCCGTACTTGCCGATGGCATCCGTCAGTTCGTTCCGGATGTCCACCATGTAATGCGCTCCGCCGATGCCCTCTTTCTGGTGGTGTTCGTCGCTCTGCCCACCGCTCCGTGACTCGGTCACGTAGCGGAGAATAAGCTGCGCGGTCACATTGTCCTTGCGATGCATCCAGCGGTCCATCACGTTGAAGCGGTCGGTCTTCGGCTGATCAAGAAAACTGTCGTTGTTCTGGTCCATCGCGGTGTTGAACAGGTTGCCATGCACCATCAGCAGGTTGCTGGAATGGCGACCCGTGCGTTGCGTCAGGTGCACGTTGGCTTCCATGCGCCCCTGCGAGTTACCGTACAGGTTCAAGAAGAAGGGAACGAGCGTATCCGGAGAGAGCAGGCACAGGTCGATCTGACCGGTCATCGCATTTGGGCCGTTCACCGCCGTACCGATGCCTTTGCTCACGTTGATCGAATTGATCCAGGTACCGGGGATCAGCGTGAGGCCTTGGTTGGTGCTGAGTCCGCGGATGAAGGGGATGTTCTCGACGCTCATCTGAGCGTAGCGTCCGTCCAATCCGAGCATCCGGATGGCTTTCGTACCGCTCACCGCGTCGCTGAAGCTCACGTCCACCGTGGCATTGCTCTCGAAGCTCTCACTGAGGTCACAACAGGCCGCTCGCTTCAGTTCACCGGCACCGATGATCTCCGTGTTGATCAGCGATCGTGTGTTCAACTGCGTTGTCTGTTGCCGCTCCACCACTTCTGCGGCCTTCAGTTCGGTGGTCGGTTCCAGCACGAAACGGAGCGGGGCTTGGGGCGCTTTCTCCAGCAACACACTATCCTCAGCATAACCTGCAACGAATACGGCGACAAGGATCGGATATGTCAGCGACCCCGCGTGGCTGAAGCGCCCATCGGCATCCGCCATCACAGGAACGCGATCAGGCACGGCACCGTGACCGATGAGCACCAGTGAAGCGAAGGGCAAAGGCGCGGTTGTGCCGTTCGCAGCACGACCCAACACCAGGCCGCTGACTCCGGTCGTATCCTGGCCGCAAAGCGTGAACGGAACAACTAGAAGCAAAGACAGAACGGATCGGAACAAGGGATCGAATATTTCGGTGGAACAGGAACGACCGACCACGGTCAACGACCATGGCCCTGTACATCACCGAACACTAGATCAGAAGGACGCCGATCGCGGCCAGTCGATCACCCAAAGGCGGTGGCCAACGGTCCATACGGACCGCCAACGCACGGGATGCACACTGCGGAGCTACTTCTATGGAAACCACGGTGTGGATGGCCACAACAGGCAGCAGCACGGGACATTGAGCCCTGAAGGGTTGGCTGGTCGGCTTGGCTGTGAGCACTTCACAGCACACCGGTCTCACAGCGGAACCGGTGGTCGGAGTCTCATCCGGGCAGCATTCCTGCGCCTGACCCACGGACAACTCGCTATGCCCGGACATCAAGCAGGTCATGCGTGACACCGCTGGAAGCGCCGTCCCTACCAGGAAAAGCATCGACAGCAACCAGATGGATGCCGGGCATCGGATCATGGTGGAAGGGGCCTTCATTGCGCGGTAAAAGTAGGCACATTGTACTCCGGGCCGCCGCAAAGCACGCTCCGAGCGCGGGATCCCAACCGGGGTGGCGAACCACCTAATTTTGCCCTGCACGACATCCACCTGACGTCGCCCCCATGGAACCCGCCACGAAACGCGCACCGACCACGGTCTACGCCGAAAGCACGCCCAATCCGTTGACCTTGCGCTTCGTTTCCAGCCGTCTGCTGGTGCCTGATGGTCGCATGCTGGAGTTCCGCAAGATGGAAGAGGCCACCGGTGTTTCGCCGCTCGCAGAGAAAGTGTTCAACCTGCCCTTCGTGGACGGCGTGTTCATCAGCGGCAATTTCATCACCGTAACGCGCAACAACGCAGTGGATTGGGACCTGGTACAACTGGAACTGCGTGAGTACATCCAGGAATACCTGAACACCGACGGTCGGGTGGTGAACGATGATGCACCGGCCCGTGCCCTGGCCGACGCGAACGAACGCGCAGTTTCCCATGCCGATGCTGCCAGTGAAGAGGACAAGAAGATCATCGGTGTGCTGGATGAGTATGTGGCCCCTGCAGTAGCTGCGGATGGGGGACACATCGCGTTCCGCTCCTTCGCGGACGGCGTGGTCACCGTATCCCTGCGGGGGAGCTGCAGTGGTTGCCCGAGCAGCATGGTGACCTTGAAAGGCGGCATCGAGAACCTGCTGAAGCAGATGGTACCCGGCGTGCGCGAGGTGATCGCCGAGGAGCTCTGAACATTTTCCGTTCGCACGTGTGCGATCCGTCCTTGGATCGCATCCTATGGTCAAACCCCAACGGGAAGACCATGAAAAAGCAGACCCGCATCCTGTCCCTGGCCTTGGCGCTCAGCGCTACCGGGACCTTGCTCGCCCAGACCTTCGGCGAGATCCAAGGCAATGTGCTGGCACCTGACGGCACACCATCCTATGGCGCTGTCGTGGAGGTGGACCACGGTGGCGAGCGCATCGCGACCAGCGCCGACCTCGAAGGCCGTTTCGTACTGAAACCGCTCCTACCCGGAACCTACAATGTGCGCTTCAGCAGTGCTGAGTTCGCTCCCTTCGAATACACGGGTGTGGTGGTGAACCCGGACAAGATCACCTTCCTACGCGAAATGAAAAGCGAAGCCAAGGAGCTTGGGGTCTTCGTGATCGAGAAGCGTATCTGGGAGGTGCCGCTGATCGACCCGGAGGAACCAGGCAAGGCCACCATCATCGCTTCCCAGATCAAGCACGATGCGACCCGAAAAAGCCCTGTGAAGCTGATCACGACCATAGCTCCTGGCATCTACAAGTCACCCAACAGCGATGAACTGTACTTCAAAGGAGCACGCGCCGATGCCATGATCTACTTCGTGGACGGTGTGAAGATGAGCAGCCTGAAGGGTGTGCCCCCGGATGCCGTTGGTAGCATCACCGTGTACACAGGCGGGGTGCCTGCCAAGTACGGCGATTTCACCGGCGGTGTGGTGGCCATCGAAACCAAGACATACTTCGATCTTTACCGTCAACGTCAAGCCGGAATCCTATAGTTCCATGTTCCTGCGCCGCAAGGTCTCCGAACCCCTCACCGACGAGGACCTGGTGCTCCGCATCCGCGGTGGCCACCAGGCCTCGCTCGGCGTTCTGTGGGACCGGTACGCGCATCTGCTCTTCGGCGTGGGCATGAAATACCTGAAGGACACCGAAAGCAGCAAGGACCAAGTGCTCGAGCTGTTCACCGGTCTCGGAGGCCTGTTACAGAAGCACGAGATCAAGCATTTCCGCAGCTGGGTGCACACGGTGATGCGCAATCGTTGCCTGCAAGTGATCCGCGGACAACGACACACGCTCGACGCGAACGAGCACCTCCAAGAGGAAGCCTTGGAGGACCGTGAAGGCGCCTCGCTCCATGAGGCCACGCTTCAACAGATGGAGCTTGCCATTGACACCTTGAAGGATGGCCAGCGTGAGTGCATCCGACTTTTCTACATCGAACGATTGAGCTACCACGAGGTGTCCGAACGCTGTGGATTCAACCTCGAACAGGTCCGGAGCCATTTGCAGAACGGCCGCCGCAACCTGCGCATTCAATTGGAACGCCATGCCGACCCGGACACACATTGATCTGCTCGGTCCGGAGGGGACCCCAACGCGTGCAACGCTTGAGCGTTACGTGCGCGGCGAGCTGAGCGCTTCGGAGCGGCATGCCGTGGAGCGCTGCATGGAGGCCGACCCATTGGTGCGCGATGCGGTGGAAGGCTTGCAACTGCCCGGCGCACTTTCCGCCATGACCACCATGAAGCCCCCACCAGGAACCGGTGGTCCATCCGTGATCTGGTCACGAACGCTACTGGCTCTTGCCTTGATCGGTGCCGGCTGGGCAGCCACCTTACTGTGGACGAATGAAACACCTGCCCCGCTCCCGGTCGCCGTTCAAGTTCCTTTGACCGACCGGCCTTTCCGCGCTGACAGTGCGATCGCCGTGGTGAAACAGGAGCTCTCCGTGGCCGAACCGCTTCCCGTCGCAGCGCAGATCGGCCATGAGCCCGCATTTCAGCGCCCAGTTGTTGTGCGCGACACGAACAGCATCGCGGCGACCATCATTCATCCGGTTGATCCAGCTGAAGCGTTAGTGCCTGAAATACCACCATCTACTTCACCGGAGAGCATTCGCCCCAGCCCCACACCAAGATCGAACCGTCGCCTGGCCTTCGTTTACGACCTGAAGCTGGTGGACCCTAGCGAGCTCTATGCTCAAGCCCCACTGATCAATGATCCCGGTGGCGTACCGGCCAGCTATGCGGATGCCGATCAGCGAACAAAGAACAGCGACCCCCCGCGTGTGATGCATTACATGGACTTCATGGAAGATGCCCTCGGTCGCTTCCATGTGAACGACCACCAAGGATGCCTTCGTGACCTCTTGTTCCTGCTGGGCCAATATCCGAAGGACATCAATGCGCGTTTCTACGCTGGGCTTTGCTGCTACAACTTGGGATTGAACGATCGTGCAATGAGCTACTTGGGAGCCGTGATGAGCGACCCTGTCGACACCTTCCGGGAAGAAGCCGACTGGTACCTGGCGCTTGCGCAGGAGCGGGCACAGGGACCCGATGCAGCACGTAGCGCGTTCGAGCGCATCTCATCCGCAGAAGGCTTCTATGCGACCAAAGCGCAGCAGAAGTTGAGCACTAGGAAATAGCAGGGCGCCTCAGCCTAAGCATCGGCGCCCCGCATAGGATCCATTGAAAGATGCTCTACTTCTCCAGAACCTTGAACTCCGAACGGCGGTTGCGTTGGTGCTGATCATCAGTGCACTTGGTGCATTCGCAAGCCTCCACAGGCTTGGTCTCACCGTAGCCCTTGCTCACCACGCGGTCCTTGCCGATGCCCTTGCTGATGAGGTAGTCGACCGCGCTCTTCGCCCGTTTCTCGGACAGGTTCATGTTGTATGCATCCTTGCCTCGGCAATCGGTGTGCGAGCTGAGTTCGATCTTCACTGTGGGGTTGTCCAACAGGGTTTGCACCAGCTTATCCAGTTCCAGAGCGGCATCCGGACGGATGTTCCATTTCGCGAGATCATAGTAGATATTGTCGAGGCGCACGACCTGGTTCAGCTCAAGAGGGAAGAGCTTGAAGTCGGTCTTGATAATGGCGTTGGTCTTCCCCTTGGTGGTGATGCGTGCGCTCTGCTTGAAGAAGCCGTCCTTCTCCACCTTTAGGCGATAGTCGTTGGCCGGTTCGAGGGCGAAACGGTACTGCCCATCGGCACCCACCACTTGTTCCCCTAAGACCACGTCCTTCGCATCACAAAGGATCACTTTGCTGCCTGCCAGAGGCTGCATCGTCGCGCCGTTGTACACGACACCTTCCGCACCATAGGAATACTTCTCCAATGGAACGAGCACATCCTCCAGCGGATCGCTCTCGGTATTCACGGTGACCTCGTTCTGCAAGTATCCCACGCTGCTTCCGCTGATGACGTAGCGTGTCTGGTAGTCAGCATCGAAGGCGAACTTCCCTTCTGCATCCGTTTCGATAAGCGGCAGTTCGAGGCGTTGACCGCGGTCGCCCTTCACCATGATCGTAGCGCCTGGAATGGGCTGGCTGGTGACCTTGTCCACGACCGTTCCTGCAATGCGGATCAGCGGCGGATGGACAGTGGCCCCATAGATGTCGTCGCTGCCCATACCACCCGTGCGATCACTGGCGAAAAATCCCGTGCTATCGTCACGGAGCAGGATCAGGTTGTGGTCATTGAACCGGGTGTTCAGTGGATAGCCGAGGTTGAAGACGTTCCCAGGCCCCGCCGCGGTCAGGCGACAGAAGAAGTTGTCGTAACCACCCAGACCCGTGTGACCATTGCTGGAGAAGTACATCACACTGTCGCGGCTCAGGAAAGGGAACATCTCGTTACCCACCGTGTTCACCTTCGGGCCCATGTTCTGGGGTACACCCCATTCATTCCCAAGGTTGTCGCAATACCAGATATCCGTGCCGCCCTGACCGCCCGGACGATCACTTGCGAAGAACAATCGACGGCCATCATGGCTTACACAGGGGTGGCCCGTGTTGAAGGCAGGATCGTTGTGTTCGAATGGGACCAATCCTCCCCACTCCTTCTGGTTGTACTCTCCTTGAACAATGTCGCTGTAATAAATGCCGAGGTTCAACTCGCCATCATCGGCCTTCTGAAGTTTGCCGTTCACATAGTTGTTCCGTGTGAAGTACAGGCGATGTGCCATGCTGTCGTAGCTGGCGGTACCGTCATGGTAGCGGCTGTTCACCTCCTTGCGCATCACCATTGGCTCGGCTGCATCAGCACCCTTCAACAAAGCGCTGTACAGGTTCAGATATGGTTGGTCGTCCCAGGGGTAGCTGCGATGTCCGCCAACACCTTCGCCCCGCGCACTGCCGAAGAGCAGCAGGTCATCCATCACTGCGGGCCCCAGATCGGCCTCAGTGCTGTTGATGTTGAGCTTGCGCACGCTGCTGCGTGTGCTGTCGCGCATCAAGCGCGTGAACATATCCGGGTGCTTCAGATAGGCTTGTGCACGCACGTTCTCGGGATCGGACGCAACGACCTTTCCATACCACGTCATGGCATCGGTGTACTTCCCGTTGGCGCGCAGGATCTCGGCATAGTCGAGCATATCCTGTGCATTGGGCGTACCGGTCTCCACCAAGGTCTTGTAGGTCGCCTCCGCCTTGTCCATACGGCCCATGCGCTTGTAGGCGAAGGCCAGCCGCTTCATGTCCTGAGGAGTGGCTTTGCCGCTGGCCACGATGTCCTCATAGATCTTGGCCATGGTGGGATAGTCGAACACTTCGGCACTGCTCTCGGCCATGCGCTCCTTCAGCTTCTGGGCCTGGGCCGCTGATGTGGCAAAGAGGCCACAACCCAAAAGGGCCAGCGTAAGAAGTCGGGACAGCTTCATGATGGATGGATGCATGGGGTCAGAAATAGCGCGGTGAACGGATTCCCTTGAGCTTGTTGCCGAACTCATAGCCGATCATGAATTCATGTGAACCACCGCTGTAGTTGCGCATTTCACTGATGGGGTAGTCGTAGGAGTACCCAATGCTGAGGTCATTGGTGATCAGGTATTGCACCATGGCACCCACAGCATCCTCGTGCCGGTACATCGCTCCCAGCCAGAATTTCTCGTAGAACAGAAAGTTGGCAGTAAGGTCGAAACTGACCGGAGCGCCCTTAACGCCCTTGACCAGGAAGGTGGGCTTGAACTTGGTGTATGTACCCATGTCGAACACATAACCGCCACTGAAGAACACGTGACCCCGCTGGCCGGCCTGGAAGGGGGAACCGATGATGCTATCGAGCGTCGTGGAATTGTCCTCGAAGAAATCCGTGCG
>JADZGG010000056.1 GCA_020854015.1 Flavobacteriales bacterium | reverse complement strand
GAAATTCTGCCCCGACGAAGACGCGATGACCAGGCTGAAAAGGGAAAGCAGGGAGAAGCGGAAGATCATTGAACGAAATTAGCGAGTCTCTTCTAAGGAGATCGTCACATTGGACCCGGGACATTCTGCTTGATGCTGGTGGTGCGCGTATCCCGCGAATGTTCCACCAAGAGCGGGGGGGGCGCCGATCGAAACGTGCAATAGCGCGGCCCTTGATGGCGTCCTGCTATCTTTGGCAACATCATGTCAAAGCGCGCATTGGTCAGTGGTGCAGGGGGCTTCATCGGCAGTCACGTGGTCGAAGCCCTGGTGAGAAGTGGGCGAAGTGTCCGTGCCATCGTCCGATACAATTCACGCAACAGCTGGGGTTGGCTGGACCAGCTCACCGTTGATGTTCTGAAGGAGGTTGAGGTAGTTGCCTCGGATGTGCGCGATCCCAATGGCATGCGGACGGTAATGAAGGACGTCAATGAGGTCTATCACCTCGCCGCCTTGATCGGAATTCCGTACAGCTATCACGCGCCGGACAGTTATGTGGACACGAACATCACCGGTACGCTGAACATTCTGCAGGCCGCACGTGATCATGGTGTGGAGCGTTTGCTGGTCACTAGTACAAGCGAGGTCTATGGCACGGCCATCACTGCGCCCATCACCGAAGCACATCCATTGCAGGGGCAGTCGCCTTACTCGGCCAGTAAGATCGGTGCGGACCATATGGCGCTGTCCTTCCACATGAGCTTCGGCACTCCGGTGACCATTGTCCGACCGTTCAATACTTACGGTCCCCGTCAATCTGCACGGGCGGTTATCCCGACCATCATTACCCAACTTCTGGCCGGTGCGGAGGAGATCAAGCTTGGTGCACTTTCACCCACACGCGACCTGGTCTTCGTGGAGGATACGGCCCGGGCGTTCGTGGCTATCGGAGATACGCCTTCGCTAACAGGTCAGGTGGTGAATATCGCGACGGAACAGGAGATCGCAGTTGGCGACCTCGCCGAGCTTATCATGCGGGTCGCTGGGCGGAAAGCTTCGATCCGCTCCACGACCGAGCGCATTCGACCTGACCGCAGCGAAGTGGAGCGACTGCTCGGTTCCTCGCAAAGGCTCAAAGCGGCTACGGATTGGTCGCCTTCATTGAGTTTGGAGGAGGGCCTGCGCCGTACCGTAGCCTGGTTCAGTGAGCCGACCAACAGGGAGGGTTACAAGTGGCAGATCTATAATGTCTGAACCTGTGATGGTGCCATCCAATACGAGTTCACCAGCGACCCCGTTCCTGCAACAGACGGAGCTAACCGTCGCCTTCATCCGGGAGCTGTATGGCACCACCGGTTTCGTGCCGTTGCACGCCCCGGTTTTCGTTGGCAATGAGAAGGCCTACCTGGCTGAGTGCATCGATACCACCTTCGTTTCGTATGTCGGCAAGTTCGTGGAGCGCTTCGAGAAAGCGGTCATGGACTACACCGGAGCGAAGCATGCCGTGGCCTGTTCGAGCGGCACGGCGGCGCTGCACATGGCGCTGCATGTAGGTGGGGTTAAGCCCGGCGACCTTGTGCTGATGCCTGCGTTGACCTTTGTAGCCACCGCGAACGCCGTGCGCTATTGCCAGGCCGATCCGCTCTTCATCGACACGGACCGCACCACGCTCGGCTTCGACATGGCCCAGCTGGCGGACTACCTGCGCACCGGTACCGAACGCCGCAACGATGGAGTGTATGACAAGGCAACGCAACGCCGGCTCGGAGCATGCCTGCCGGTGCACCTCTTCGGCCATGTATCCCGCCTGGATGAACTGGTAGCCCTGTGCGCTGAGCACGATGTCACGCTCATCGAGGATTCCGCGGAGGCCATGGGCTCCTTCTTCCAGGGAAGGCATGCGGGCACCTTCGGGCACGTCGGTGTGCTAAGCTTCAACGGCAACAAGACCATCACCACAGGTGGTGGTGGCATGGTGATCACGGATGATGAAGCTGTTGCCGAACGCATCCGCCACATCACCACCACCGCCAAGGTCGCGCACCGTTGGGAGTTCTTCCACGATGAGCTGGGCTACAACTATCGCCTCACCAACTTGAACGCGGCCATCGGGGTGGCGCAGATGGAGCAGCTGGACCGCTACATCACGAGCAAGCGTGCGATCGCCGCACGTTACGCAGAATTCTTCGGCAACGGGTCGGCACAACATTTCGCAGAGCCTGCGGATTGCCAAAGCAACTATTGGTTGAACGTGATCCTGCTCGCCGACCGCACCGAACGCGATGCCTTTCTTGCTTACACGAACGATAACGGTGTGATGACACGTCCGGCATGGACGCTGATGAGCAAGCTGCCCATGTACAGCCAGTGTCCGGCACTTTCACTTGAAGGTGCGCAGTGGTTGGAGGACCGGCTCGTGAACATTCCAAGCACCCCGATCGTGTGATGGTGGCCGGAACGCTCATTCTTGTTGGTGCCGGTGGGCATTGCCGTTCGTGCATCGACGTGATAGAGCTCGAAGGGCGCTGGACCATCGTTGGCATTGTTGGACGCAATGAGGAGCTTGGAAGCCTTGTGCTTGGCCATAGCGTCACGCATGTGGATGAGGATCTGCCTGCATTGGTGAAGGAGGGCCATTCGTTCCTGCTCACCATCGGCCAGATCGGTGCTCCAGGGCGGAGGATG
>JADZGG010000055.1 GCA_020854015.1 Flavobacteriales bacterium | reverse complement strand
GAACCACCTGAATCATTGCGCAAAGACGTGATGAGCAGTGTGAAATTCGTAATGCTCCTGATGCGCTTCGTCCAGCTTTTCGTGGCCGACCTTGGCATGAGCATTTTCGACAAGGTCCGTCACATCAGTAGTGATGGTCAACCTTCCGCCAATTCCGGTAAGAACGGCTCCGGACCGGAACTTTAACTGAACAGAACCAACCCCCATGGACCTTTCTCTCCTCCAAGCCAGCTTGATGCAAGCCTTTCAAACCTATTTGAGCGGCATTGTGGCATCGTTGCCCGCTGTCCTCAGCGGTCTTATTGTACTGTTGATCGGTTGGGTCATCGCCAAATTGCTGCGGGCGATCGTTGCACGGATCGTGCGCACGGCAGGCGTCGATGCCATCGCCGAACGGGCTGGTCTGAACGCTGTATTGGGCAAGCTAGGCGGGCTGACCGTGTCGAAGTTCATCTGTGGGCTGGTGTACATGCTCACCTTGTTCATCTTCATCGTTGCAGCGGCGGACATCATGCACCTTACCGGTGTCACCAATGCGTTCAATTCCTTCTTCGGGTACCTGCCCACCTTGTTGACCGCCTTGGTCATTTTCGTCGGGGGCCTGTGGGGGGCTGAAAAGGTCAAGGATGCCGTATCGACAATGACCGAATCGGTCGGGCTAAGTGGGGGTAAGGCCATCGCCAAAGTGCTCTTTGCGGTCATCATGTTGTTCATGTCGATCACTGCATTGAACGTGGCCGGTGTGGACACCACGCTCATCACGTCCAACATCCTTATCGTCTTCGGCGGCGTTCTGATCGCCTTCGCCATCGCGTACGGTTTTGCCGCCCGCGATATCCTCACCAACATCCTCAGTAGTTATTATGGTAAGGACCGGTTCCGACCAGGCATGCGTGTGCGTATAGGCAACGATGAAGGAGTGGTGGAGGGGGTGGATAGCATCAACATCACCCTCCGCACGGCCGATCGCCTCGTGCTTATCCCCACAAGCGTCCTCATCACCGAACGCATCGAGGTGCTCGAGGACGCTGGGGCATCGGAAGGAGGCAACATCGGAAAGGCATAGGTGCCCAGCAGGTGCCTGAGGATCTGCGGGTCAACCGCGAAGCAGGGCATTTCACTCAGGTCACGATCCTTCTACACACCACATTCCGAAGCAAAAGCGATCTTCGTCAATTGAACTGAAAACAACGAGAGAGGCATGAAACAGATCTTTACCACGTTCCTGTTCGCTACCACCTTGCTGCCAGCCATGGCGCAAGAGGACAAGGCCCAACGTGATGCTGCCGCTACGGCGCTCACTACATTCTCCGCTGCTGATACCACGGGAAAGATCTGGACCAAGGGCGCACTGTTCCAGGTGAACCTGACCCAGGTGAGCCTGACGAACTGGGCTGCGGGCGGTTTCAATTCCGTCGGTGGGATAGCGCAATTCAACGGTTTTGCGAATCGCCACAAAGGCAAGTACGTGTGGGACAATTCCCTTTCCCTCGCCTTCGGTGGCCAGTTGCAAGCCGCACAAGGCGTGAGCTACGCGGACGGTTCACCGATCAAGACCGACGATCGTATTGAACTGAACAGCAAGTGGGGGCGCGAGATCAAAGGGCCGTGGTTCGCCTCCGCGCTCGTTCAGTTCCGTACGCAGTTCACCGAAGGCTTCGACGCAACGGGTATGCGCATTTCGAATGCGTTCGCTCCGGCCTACCTGATCATGGGCCTGGGCTTCGACTACCGCCCCAACGACCACTTCTCCGCCTTCATTTCGCCTGCCACGATGAAGATGACCGTTGTAACGGACGAGACGCTGTGGCACGGCAACACCGACCCGGAGTTCCGCGTGTACGGTGTGAAATACGGCAACACCACGGAGATGGAGCTGGGCGGGTACCTGCGCTTGACCTACAAGACCGACCTGGCCAAGAACATCACGTTCATGACCCGTGGTGACCTGTTCAGCAATTACCTGCGCAACCCACAGAACATCGATGTGAACTGGGAGACCTTGTTCACCTTCAAGGTGAACGAGTGGTTCGCCGCCACCCTGAGCACCATGTTGATCTACGATCACGACATTGACGTGCCGCGCCTGAAGGAGGAGACCATCGGCGGTGTAACCACCAAGGTGCCTGATCCCGGTCCAGGCGTTCAGTTCAAGCAGACCTTGGGCGTGGGCGTCACGCTGAAGCTCTGATCGCTTCTTCTCGAATGTGCAACGGCCGCCCAGTGCGGCCGTTGTTGATTCAGGGGTACGACCATTCTCCTCGGATGGGTCCGAGCAAGGCGTATTGCACAGCGTTCCCGGTCCGGACCTGCAAGGCGACCGAGATTACGTGAACCGGAGCCTTCTCCGGGTTCCAGAGGTAGGTCTTCATCACCAGGCCAGCCCGTGAGCCTTTCAACTCGGCGAGCGAGAGCGTTGCGATGCGTGTGCTGGCGGTCGTGAGGGGGCTGGTGCGGTAGAGCAAGCTCTCGTCCCCGCGTTTCACTTCGAGCACCATCACGGCGCTCTGTGCAGCGGGGCCTTCCAGTTCCACGCGCGCGTCGAGGAGCTCGGTGCCAACGGGTGCGACGCTGTCCAACGCGCTGCTCCGTTCAATGCCGAACTCGCGACCGCCCAGGTCCCAGCGCCGTAACCGTGCATAGGCCGGGCCCGTGGTGTCCTGTACCAAAGGAATGCTCGAGTCCACGGTCCAGCCCGAGCCTTCCACTGCCTGCGGGCTCAGGTAAGAACTGAAGGTGATGTCGTCTATGACGCCCTGTGTGGGCCTTGCGCTGAGCAGGAAGGTCTGTCCCTCGGCCATGTCGTGCCGTTGCAGCAGGAAGGGGAAGCGCTGCTGCACCTGCGCCAGCCGATCGATCGGTGCTTGCAGGGTCATGCCCAGGAAAGCGTGCTCCGCCTCCAGGCTATCCAACACCAAGGCCACCTGCGTGGCAGAGAGACCCGTGAGGTCGTGGTGCTTGCGCAGAGCGGTGCTCGTTCCCCAGCGATCGAAGTAGAAGCGCAGCACATGTTGTGGCGCGTCTGCCAGCGCGGGGATTCCCTCGGCGTTCGCTTGGATGATGCCGTTGGTGATGGCCTCGTACCTACTGTGGTAGGCCACGGCGAAGTGCTTGCGGACGCCGATGAGCGTGGAGACGGAGACGAGTACGATCAACCCGGTCAGCGTGACCGTTCGGGTAAAGGCGAGGCCGCGAAGTCCTGCCAACAGCATCAATAGCACGTAGGGGAAGGCGAAGAGCACCACGGAATGTTGCAGCACCGGGGCGCGCCACACCGAGTAAGTATACGTGATCACGTAAGGGAGCAGCCCCCAGAACAACGCGATCAAGAGCAGGTCTTTCGTGAAGAGCTTGAGGCGGAAACCGCGCACAACGGCCCAGAGCACCAGCGCCCCGAACAGCAGCCCGAACGCGAGCGACCAATGCGTGATGAAGCGTACATGGTCCACGAACCAGCCGAGCGAAGGCTTTGCCAGCCATTCGTCCAGCCCTTTCCAAGCGAACTGCTTGAACAAGAGCAACACGTTGGGCAGGTAGAGCGCTACGGCGCTCATACTTGCCAGAAGG
>JADZGG010000054.1 GCA_020854015.1 Flavobacteriales bacterium | reverse complement strand
GCAGAATCCGTGGGTCGATCCTCGGCCTTTGCGCATCGCCAGCTGCTCATACCTGATCCCACGTAAGCGTGTGGACCTGTGGATCGATGTGCTCTGCCGGGTGAAGGTGCCTGTGGAGTGGACCCATTTCGGCGATGGTCCCGAGCGTGCTTCACTGGAAACAAAAGCCGCATCATTGCCTTCCCATGTGCGCGTCACCTGGATGGGCGGGATGAGCAATGCCGAGATCATGGCTTGGTACGCAGCGAATCCCGTACACCTGTTCGCCTTGTTCAGCGAGCTGGAGGGCGGTGTGGCCGTGGCCGCGCAGGAAGCGGCGAGCTTCGGTATTCCTTTGTTGGTCACGGATTCCGGCGGGGTCCGTGACCTGGTGAACGAACATACGGGCTTGTTACTGCCTACACAGCCCGATATCAAGGAGGTGGCCCGCTGGATCGATGCGTTCACGGCAAGCCGATGGGGCTCCGCGGAGGCCAGGGCCGGTGTCCGTGCCTACTGGCAAAGCCACTTCCATGCGACCACCGTCTTCGACCGTTTCTCTCGTGAGGAATTGGGTTCGGGCAGGTCACCTTCGCAGCCATGAGCACCACGACCGCTGTGCCCACAGAGCTATGGTTGTTCACCACGGCATTCCCCTATGGCAGCGGTGAATCGTACCTGGAACAGGAACTTCCGGTGCTGGCCGAACGCTTCTGCCGCGTGGTGGTGGTGCCGCTGAACGAGCGCGGACTGTTGCGGGCCGTGCCTCCGAACGTGGACGTGCTGCACTGGCCGACAGACCCAGGGAGAACAGCTTCTGTGGCCAGCATGCTGCGCCGCCCGGGCCTCTTCCTTCAGCTGCTGCGCGGGGCCCGTGGTCCTGGTCCACGGCCGATGCCTTGGCGCGATGCGTTCAGCTTGGCCCGGCAAGTGCTGGCGCGGGTGGACGTGCTGCGCGCACGTCTGCTCGCGGATCGTGCTCCCGACGATGTGCTGCTGTACGCCTATTGGATGTTCGATCAAGCGGCCATGGTGGCGGCCATGCATGCTCTGGACGCTCGATGGCGTGTGGTGACCCGCGTACACGGTTTCGATCTGTATCCCGAACGAAGTCCTTGGGGGCATTTCCCGTTCCGCGCTTTCACCTTGCAACACCTGCAACGCATCTTCACCAGCTCCGCAGCCGGGTTGAAGGTGATGCAGCAACGCCATCCTGAACGGGCCGGGCGCTTCTTTCTGGCGCGCCTCGGTACCACGGACCATGGCGCGGGGCCTTGGGCACCGGCACCTGCTTTGCGCGTGGTGTCGTGCTCGAACCTGATCCCACTGAAGCGCGTGGACCTGCTCATCGAAGCATTGCGACTCACCACCACTGCGGTGGAGTGGACCCACTTCGGAGGCGGACCGGAACAGGAGAGGCTGCGCGCCTTGAGCGCCACGCTGCCGCCGCACGTGCAGTGCCAGTGGAAAGGGGCCGTGGCGAACCGCGAGGTGCTGAAGCATTACCGCACCCGGCCCGTGGACCTGTTCGTACACCTCAGCAGCACTGAAGGCGGTGTTCCTGTCGCGCTGCAAGAGGCCGCGAGCTTCGGCATACCCTTGTTCGCCGCCGATGTGGGCGGGGTGGGCGAGATCGTGGGCCCGACCACCGGCATCCTGTTGCCCTCCGAGCCGAGCGCTACGCAAGTGGCCACCGAGCTGGACCGCTTCCGCCAAGGCCCCTTTGCCACGAGCGAAGCCCGTCTTCAGGTGCGCGAGCAATGGTCGGCGAGCTATCGAGCACCCACCAATTTTGGTCATTTTTGCGACCTCTTGTTGAGTTCGTGAGCTCTGCTCACCTGGCAGGAGCGGCTGATGCTCTTCAATTCGTTCGCTTTCTGCTGCGTGTTCTTTCCGCTGGTGACGGTGCTGTACTTCGTACTGCCCCATCGCTGGCGCTGGTTGTTGTTGCTGCTTGCGAGCTGCTGGTTCTACATGGCCTTCGTGCCGGTGTACATCCTCATCCTTGCCTTCACCATCCTCGTGGACTATGCGGCCGGCCTGCTGATCGAACGAAGTGAAGGGTCCCGTCGAAAAGCCTGGCTCATAGCGAGCATCGTAGCCAACCTTGGCGTGCTGTCCGTGTTCAAGTATTGGAACTTCCTGAACCAGAACATCGGCGAACTGTTCCGTTCAGCAGGGCTGGGATACGGTGTTCCGGATCTGGGTATCCTGTTGCCGATCGGCCTTTCGTTCCACACCTTCCAGAGCCTCAGCTACACGATCGAAGTATACCGGGGTGGTCAGCGCGCCGAGCGAAGGCCTGGGATCTTCGCTCTGTATGTCATGTTCTACCCGCAGCTGGTGGCCGGCCCCATTGAGCGCCCTGCGAACCTCCTGCGTCAGTTGGACATTCCGATGCAATGGGACCCGGTACGTGTGGTGCACGGCCTGAAGCAGATGCTGTGGGGTTTTTTCAAGAAACTGGTGATCGCGGACCGATGCGCGGCCGTGGTGGATCAGGTGTACGGACAGGTGGATCACTATGAAGGTCTGAGCCTCCTGCTCGCCACCTACTTCTTCGCCATCCAGATCTACTGCGACTTCAGCGGATACGCTGACATTGCGTTGGGTGCGGCGAAGGTGATGGGATTCGAACTGATGGTGAACTTCCGCACACCTTACCGCTCGGCTTCGATCTCCGAGTTCTGGAGCCGGTGGCACATCAGCCTCAGCAGTTGGTTCCGGGACTACCTCTACATCCCGCTGGGGGGCAACCGCGTGGTGCGCTGGCGTTGGTACATGAACCTGCTGATCGTCTTCCTCGTGAGCGGGCTTTGGCACGGCGCCAATTGGACCTACGTGGTCTGGGGCGGCATTCATGGACTTTACCTCGTGATGGCCTTGGTCCTCGCCTCACTGTGGAAGGGAAGTGGCGAAGCCGGATCGCAGCGACCTTCCAAGTTGACGCATTGGTTCAATGTGCTCATCACCTTTCATCTGGTGCTGGTGGCTTGGGTGTTCTTCCGGGCACCCGACATCGGTACGGCCACGCTGCTGTTCGAGCGCATTGCGACCACACCCTGGCAATTCACCGATGTGCTGGGTCGGTTGAAGGACATGCGCACCAGCGAAGTGGACATGACCATGTTGTTGGCCGTGCTCTTCCTGTTCATCGATCCGTTCATGGACGCCGTGGTGAAGCAGGAGCGGAGCCTGAGCGGCGTTCGTTCCTACGCGGTCTTCGGCACGTTGGCCGTGGCCATCGTGCTGTTCGGCTTCTTCGGATCCACCTCGTTCATCTACTTCCAGTTCTGAGCGATGGGGCGCTTTCTCCGACAGGGTCTGTTCTTTCTCGCGGTGGTGGTCGCGTTTTACGCGCTGGCGATGCTGGCGCTCGCACGGATCCGTTTCCAAGGGCATCCGCTGGTCTACCGCACCGGTTCCTACTACCACCTCAAGGGCGGCATCGCCTACGCGAAGTTCAAGGAGTTCGATCACGCTGCGCACTACGATGTGATCGTGATCGGATCCTCGCACGCCTACCGGGGCTATGATCCGCGCGTATTCGCCGCCCACGGACTGCGCATGTTCAACCTCGGTTCCAGTGCGCAGACACCGTTGAACACCTATTGGCTGTTGAAGGAGTACGTAACGGCCGCCAATTGCGGTCTGCTGGTCATTGATCTCTACGAAGGCGCCATGATCAACGAAGGCTTGGAGAGCACCTCCGAGCTGGTGATGAACATGACCTCGGACCAGGCGGCCATCGGTATGGTGACGGATCTGCGCGACCTCCGTGGGTTGAATCTTCTGGCTTTGCGCTGGTGCAGGGCCGGGGTGGGGCCGGACTTCGTTGACAGCACCTATCGTTCGGGCGGCTTTGCGGAACGCACGGACAGCTTGAGAACCCCCATCAGCCGCAAACTCCACTCAGCAAGTCCAGGTCGTCCGGAGCAGTTGCGCTTCCTCGGGAAGTGCCTGGAGCTCTGTAAGGAACGAGGCATCCGGGTCGTTCTGGTCACACATTACTATCCGCAGACCTCCGACAGAACGGCCCACAGAGTCTTCCGTGTGACCATCGACAGCATTCGTGCGCCGTTCGAGGTGCCGTACCTGGACCTAGCGTATGCCCATCAATTGGATGATCAGAACCACTTCTACGATCACAACCACCTGAACCTCGCTGGTGTGCGGCTGTTCAATGAAGCGCTGATCCCTTTGATCCTGAAGGAGGACGACGCTCATCAACGCTCAACCGACTAGTTTCGGCCAGGTATGAAGGTCTCTGTCGTCATCCCGTGCCACAATGTGGAAGGCTTGGTCGAGCATGCGCTCGATTCGGTCCTCGCGCAGGACCACCCGGACCTGGAAGTGATACTGGTGGACGATGGCAGCACGGATGGCACCAAGGACGTCATCGGTCGTTATGTGCACCGATACCCGGATCGCCATCAGGTGATCGTGCAAGCCAATCAAGGGGCGGCGGCCGCACGCAATGTCGGCTTGAGATCTTCCACGGGCACCTACGTCCAGTTCCTGGATGCGGATGATGTGATCTTTCCGGAGAAGATCAGCGGTCAAGTTCGATTGGCGGAGCTAGAAGGCCTGCCGGACCTGGTGGTGGGTGATTATGAGCAGGTGATGCCCAACGGACTACTTCTCACCGTACGCGCCTTGCACGACAAGCCTTGGGCTGCCCTGATCCGTACTCGCAAGGGCACGACCAGTTCGGCGTTGTGGAAGCGTGATACACTTGTTCAGTTGGGAGGATGGAACGAAGCCTTGGCCAGTAGTCAGGACTATGAGCTCATGTTCCGCCTGTTGAAACACGGTGGGCGCGTGGCGTGGGATAGGCGGGTAGCTACACAGGTGTTGAAGCGTCCTTCCGGGTCCATCAGCCAGACCGGCATTTTGGATAATTGGCGCCGGTACATCGCTTTGCGTTGCGATATGAAGGAACACCTGGAGATCACGGATGCAGCGGGCTTCAGCAGCGAGATCGAGCTATTACGGCAATATATCTTCATGGCCTTACGCATTGTTGCGGTGGATGATCCCGTGTGGGCCAGGACCATGTTCGACCGTTGCATCGGAAAGGGCTTCAAGCCGCAGGTCAGCAAAGCCATCACCGAGCGCTATGCCGTCTTGTATAACTTGCTCGGGTTCACCGGCGCTGAACGGGTGACCCATTGGCTCAAGCGCCACCGCACTCCATGATCCGCTCCCGATCAGATCTGTTGGCCTACCGCGAAGCGGACCGGATCGCCTTGCGCCGTACCTACTCCTCCCAGATGATGTTCGATGAGGTCTGGAAGTTCCAGCGCCTGCTTCGTCGTGTGGAGTACTTCATGAACTGCCGCAAGAACAGCGGATTCCTCTGGAAACTCGTCTACAAGTACTGGTCCATCCGCTTCCACGCCCAGTCCGTGCGTTGTGGGTTCGACATTCCGCCCAACGTGTTCGGCCCAGGCCTCAGCATCGCGCACCGTGGAACCATCGTGGTGCATCCGGATGCCCGCATCGGTCCCAATTGCCGCATCCATGTGGATGTGGTGATCGGTACACGCCCTGGCCCCGATGACCTGGTGCCCACGATCGGTGAGAACTGCTACATCGGCCCCGGCGCGAAGCTCTTCGGCAACATCGTGATCGGCCCCAACGTGGCCATCGGTGCCAACAGCGTGGTGAACAGCTCTTTCCCCGAAGGGAACATGACCATTGCCGGGGCACCGGCCCGCAAGGTCAGCGACACGGACAGCCGCGAGTTCATCATCGCTACGCGCAGCCACAAGAAGACCCTCGGATGAAGAAAGTGCTCATTGTCGTCGGCACACGGCCCAACTTCATCAAGGTCACCCGCTTCAAGAAGGTCGCTGCCGAACGAGGCACGATCGATGTGCGCATCGTGCACACCGGCCAGCACTTCAGCGCGAACATGGCCGACGTGTTCTTCGAGCAGTTCGGCCTTGCCCCGGATCTTTTCCTGAACATCGGCGCGGGCAGCCCTACCACGCAGATGGCCGCGATCATGACCGGCCTCGAACAGGTGATCGCCGACGAACGTCCGGATCTGGTGATGGTGGTGGGTGACGTGAACAGCACCCTTGCCGCTGCCCTCGTTTCTAACAAGATGGGCGTGCGCATCG
>JADZGG010000053.1 GCA_020854015.1 Flavobacteriales bacterium | reverse complement strand
CGTGGTGGCCGATGCCTTCGCCGAGACCGCCAACACCGACCAGTGCGCCGCCGATGCCGTGCCCGATGGCTGGATGGCCCTGGACATCGGTCCCGCGAGCATCGCAGCCTTCCGCACCGCCATCCTGGGCAGCAAGACCATCCTGTGGAACGGCCCCATGGGTGTGTTCGAGATGAAGCCCTTCCAACAAGGCACCATCGCCATTGCGAACGCTGTGGCCGAAGCCACACAGAAGGGTGCCTTCAGCCTCGTGGGCGGTGGCGACAGCGTGGCCGCCGTGAACCAGTTCGGCCTCGCCGACAAGATCAGCTACGTGAGCACCGGTGGCGGCGCCATGCTGGAATACCTCGAAGGCAAGGTGTTGCCGGGGATCGCGGCGGTGCAGGGGTAACGTGTGAATGTCGATGACTAGCGAGATCCCGATCATCCATACTCGAATTGTCTACGAGGTATTGGACGCCATTCGAGTAAAGCACCAGTTCTGGCTGACCGAACGATCGATCCGAGCCCTGAACAATTTCTTGAACGGGTATATCAACTGCACTGGTGTAGGTAGCCTGGACGTGGGACACCCCCCATATTCAGAGTTCGATCTATGGTTCACCATGAATGCAAAGCACGCATTGGGGGGTAAGTATGACTATTGCACTCCGTTACTAAAGGAGTGTGATGGAGATGAAGAGAGGGCCTTCGAGAGGTTCTTTGAATACCTGGACGAGTATCGCAAAACAGGCTGATACTAGCGGCCGATGTGAGCATTCTTCTTCGCGCACGGTCTTCGCTTCCTCTTCGTGCATTCCTGATGGCGAGACCCTGCGCCTGAGCGCATATTCGAGCACGACGATCTACCCTTGTTCTGATGAACGACCTGGACTGCTCCCTCACCCAACTGGAGAATCACGATTGGGGTCCACCCACCTACGACTCGCACTTGGTGACCGAGTGCCACCGCCTGCGCCATGTGCCGCTGAAGGACCTCGGTGTCGAGGACCTTGGAACGCTGATCGGACAGGAGATCGGCCTGCCCTACCTGATCCCTGTGGCGATCGACCTCTTGCGTGAAGACCCTTGGGCGGGTGGTCACATGTATCCCGGCCACCTCCTGAAACGAGTTGTCGAAGTCCCCGCGAGCTACTGGACCGAGAACCCGGAGTTGATCCTGCGTTTTCAGTCCGTGTTGGATGAGGCGGAGAAACGTTGGCAGTTCTATCAGAAGGAGGTCCTCCCGGCTTGGTCGCGGGTGTGCGGGGGACCCTGATCTTCGTCCGTTCGACCATGCCCACCTCCTATCACCAAGACCGCACATTCACTGGCTCCGACCTTCCCGCGGACCAACTGGCCAACGCGGAATTCGAGGGCTGCACATTCCGGCAATGCGCGTGGGGCAGTGTCGACCTCAGCAACGCACGTTTTACGGATTGTGTCTTCGAGCAGTGCGATCTGAGCACCGCGATCACCAAGAACACGGCGTTCCGCACGGTGCGCTTTGATGGCTGCAAATTGCTGGGCCTGCAGTTTGATCGGTGCAGCGCTTTCCTTTTCGCCGTGCGCTTCAACCAATGCCGCCTCGACTTCGCCTCCTTTCGTTCCGTGGTGCTGAAGAAGACCACCTTCAGTGGGTGTCGGCTGCATGAGGCGGACTTCAGCGGCGCGGACCTTTCGGGGGCAACACTGGATGATTGTGACCTTGCAGGAGCCGTGTTCGAAGGCACGAACTTGGAGCAAACGGACTTTCGCACAGCGCACAACTTCATCATCGACCCCCAGCAGAACCGGGTGAAGCTTGCGCGATTCTCCACGAGCGGGCTGCCCGGCCTGTTGATGCGTTACCAGCTGGTGATCGAATAGCTCGCGCAGACCCCTTGCAGGCCTTACCTTCGCGACGTCCGCAGGTGTGGATAACCCGACGAGAGTCTTCACGTGAAGGCTGACGTCGACGCCGAGCACCCGACGGGCATCACCAGAACAGCCCAAGCATGGCCCGATCCAAAGCCACATTCGACAAGCGCGAGAAGGAAAAGCAACGCCTCAAGAAGCGCGAGGACAAGCAACTCAAGAAGGAGGAGCGCAAGGCGAATGCGGGAACGGCGAGCTTTGAGAGCATGATCGCCTACGTGGACGAGAACGGCCAGCTGACCAGCACGCCCCCTGATCCATCCAAGCGCAAGGAGATCGACGCGGAGAGCATCGAGCTTGGTGTTCCCAAGAAGGTGGCCGAAGAGGTCCCCGCTGAGCGCATCGGTCGGGTGGATTTCTTTGACAGTTCCAAAGGCTTCGGCTTCATCAAAGAGGCCGGTACACAAGAGCGTTTCTTCGTGCACGTGAGCGGCCTGATGGAGGAGATCGGCGAGAACGACAAGGTCTCCTTCGAAGTGGAGCGCGGTATGAAGGGCATGAACGCTGTGCGCGTGAAGAAGGCCGTTTGAGGCTTGTTCAGCTCTTGGTGCCGCTCAATCCTCTGCGGCGGTCTTCATTTCCTCTTGAACACGGTCCACAGCTTTCCGGACCCATTTCGTTTCACCCAAAGCCGGCACGACCATGGGCGCAAAGTCCCTGATCGGGGCGTAAAGCGCCGATCCTTCGCGGGTCGCCTTGTCGGGCGTCCATGTGGCTGCCTCCTTGGCGAAGATGATGTTGAGCAGCACGCTCAGCACAAAGGCCTTCCGCAGCACTCCGAAGAACACCCCTGCAAGCTTGTTGGGAAGGCTGAGCTGTGCAGCATCAATGGCCGCGGTGAGCGCACGTCCTAGAAGTTGGACCGCAGCGAGCACGATCAGAAAAGTGACCAAAAAGGAGACGGCCTCCTGTTCCGGGTCAAGCCCGATCCAACCCGCCACACGGTCGTTCAGGTGGATGCCCGCCCAGATGCCCGCCACCCAGGCCACCAACGCGGCCACCTCACGGACGAAGCCATGCGTAAAGCCTTGAAAGGCCGCGAAGGCCAGGAGAATGAGCAAGGTCCAGTCGAGCCAGTTCATAAGGACAATGTGCAATGAGGGAATGTGAAGATGTGAAATTGGTGCGACGCATCTTTGCCCACCGGCCGAACCCGTATTTCCACATTCTTCCATTTCCACACTCCTCTCCCCTTTGGACCTTACGTTCGAAAAGCGCTGGCGCGATCTATTGAAGACCCTGGAACAGCGCTTCGGCGGACCAGTGGACCTGAACGGCATCATCTTTCTGGTAGGTGTGCAGGAACTCGGGCAACATGCGCGCGAGTTCAAGAAGGATGAGAAGGTGGCGCTGATGCACATCGCCATCTGTGTGCTCCTGGCGCCTTATGGCTACTACAAGGAGCTGGGGCGCGACGCCGACGGATGGCCACACTTCGAACGCGTGAAGGATCTACCGCCGCTCAATGAAAAGGAACAGGAGCGCTTGATGAAGGAAGCTGTGCTCGACTACTTCGACCACGCATAGGCGCGGGACCTAAGGGCGCAGGACCGCAGCTGGACGCTTGTCACTGGACATCTTGCCTAAGACTACGGCGTAACCGGCACGAGCGTCACGGTCTCGTTGTTGGTCTCCTCCTCGAGGATCTTGATGATGCCCTGGCCCACCATGGTGTCCTTAAAGCTCACAATGTCCATGACCGCGAACCCGGCCTGGCCCTGCTTGTAGAAGTCGGTGTAGTCGAACGAGGCCGGTCCTGCTGCATCGGTCATTTTCTCCTGCGTCAGTCGGGAGGGGTCTCCGATGGGATAGGTCGGGTTCGCGTACAGCTTCACGTAAGCCTCCGGAATAGGCGCACCGCTCTCATCCTGGATGGTGATGATGGCCGTGGTGGGCTTTTCCTTGTTGCAGGCCGCGAAGAGCGCAGCGGTAACCACCAGGGTAAGCAGGCGGAAGGAGCTGAGGCGCATCGGTCGGATGGTTGGTTACTTTTGGCAGCCTTGTTGCAAGGCCGACAGGACTTCAAATGTAACAAAGCCCCAGATGAACGCGCAACGCACCCTTGTCACGCTCGCCACCACACTGGCATTCCTGAGCCTCCCCCTGCTGACCTCGGCCCAAAAAGGCTCCGAGAAGCGCAGTCGGGTGGAGATCCGGACCGAGTTAGGCACCATGGTCGTGGAACTGTACAACGAAACGCCCCAGCACCGGGACAATTTTCTCAAGCTGGTGAAGGAGCACACCTACGACAGCCTCCTTTGGCATCGGGTGATCCCACAATTCATGGTGCAGGGCGGCGATCCGGACAGCAAGCGCGCCAAGCCCGGACAGCCCCTTGGCAGTGGAGGCCCGGGTTACACGGTCCCAGCTGAGATCAATAAGGCCTTCATCCATAAAAAGGGCGTGCTTTCGGCCGCGCGTCAAGGTGATCAGGTGAACCCCTTGAAAGCCAGCAGCGGCAGCCAGTTCTACCTAGTGCAGGGCAAGAGCTACACCGCAGCGGAACTTGACATGCTGGTGAAGCGCAAGCAGGCCATGGCCCCTGGCAAGGATTTCTCCTACACGCCGGAACAGATCGAAGCCTACACTAAGGTTGGTGGCACCCCCCACTTGGACGGTGAATACACTGTGTTCGGTGAAGTGGTCGAGGGGCTTGATGTGATCGACAAGATCGCCGCTGTTCCCACCGCCCCCGGCGATCGTCCGGTGCAGGACGTGCACATGTGGATGAAGGTGGTGAAATGAGCCTGACCGAACGCATCGCGGCCCTCGAGGAAGAGGTTCGCACCGCAGCTGCCCGCACCACGGACGAGGTGGAGCGCTTCCGTGTGGCCATGCTGGGCCGCAATGGCTCCGTTACCGCCCTCTTCGAGGACTTCAAGCAAGTGGCCTCCGAGGAGAAGCGCGCCTTGGGACAGCGCCTCAATCAGCTGAAGCAGAGCGCCCAGGCCCGTTGGGAAGAGCTGAAAGCGAACAGCGCCTCGGCTTCCTCCGCAGCTGTTGATGCAGTCGACCCGACCCGTCCGGCCGCGATCGATGCTGCCGGCTCTCTGCATCCCATCACTGTGGTGCGTCAGCGCATCGTGGACACCTTCGCCAGGATCGGCTTCACCGTAAGCCAGGGTCCTGAGGTGGAGGACGACCACCACAACTTCAGCGCGCTCAACTTTCCGCCCGACCATCCAGCGCGCGACATGCAGGACACCTTCTTCGTGGAAGGAGCTGGACAGTTCGCATTACGCACCCACACCAGCAGCGTGCAGGTGCGCGTGATGGAGCACAACAAGCCCCCGATCCGCACCATCAGCCCCGGGCGGGTGTACCGCAACGAGGCCATCAGCGCCCGTGCCCACTGCATGTTCCATCAGGTGGAGGGGCTCTACGTGGATAAGGGCGTGAGTTTCGCGGAGCTCAAGGGCACGCTCGACTATTTCGCCAAGACGATGTTCGGCCCGGACGTAAGCATCCGCATGCGCCCTAGCTACTTCCCCTTCACTGAGCCGAGCGCCGAGGTGGACATGAGCTGCTCCATCTGCAGTGGCAGCGGCTGCACGGTGTGCAAGCACAGCGGCTGGGTGGAGATCATGGGCTGCGGCATGGTCGACCCGGCGGTGCTCAGCAACTGCAACATCGATCCCGAGGTATACAGCGGCTTCGCCTTCGGCATGGGCGTGGAGCGCATCGCACAGCTGCTGTACCGCGTGCCGGACCTGCGCCTGTACTGGGAGAACGACGTGCGCTTCCTGGAGCAGTTCAGCGCGGACGCGTTCCGTAGCTAAGGGGGAACGCAACGGCGCAAAGACGCAAAGGGAATGAGCGAAGACCTGCATTCCTCCGCATCGCCGCAAGAAGCGATCGGGACGGACATCTGCATCATCGGTGGCGGGCCTGGGGGATGTGCGGCGGCTTTGCAGCTCGCGAAGCACGGTGTGCGCACGACCTTGATCGAGAGGGCCACCTTCCCTCGGGACAAGGTCTGTGGCGACGCGCTCAGCGGAAAGGTGATGCGAACGTTGGAGCGTCTCGACCCTACGCTGGCCGAACGGGTGAACGCCGATGCCCACCGCATGCCAAGCTGGGGCGTCACCTTCGTGGCTCCGGGCGGAAAGGCCTTGCGCGTGCCCTTCAGTCGGGAGACCGGCATCGGAGAAGCACCCGGCGCCATCCTGCCCCGCTTAGACTTCGACGCGATCCTTTTCGATGCGGTGAAACGCAACGGCCATGTTCAAGTGCTAGAGGGCGTGCAGGCCAAGAACTTCGAACGCACGGGGGAAGGTTGGCGCATCGACCTCCACGGGAATGGCCCTGAGCGGAGTCGAAAAGCCACCTGCAAGCTGATCCTCGCAGCCGACGGCGCCAACAGCGCCTTCGCGCGCCACGTGGCCGGGCTGCCCATGGACCCGAAGCACCACGCTGCAGGTGTCCGCGCCTACTACCGGGGCATACAGGGCCTCGACCCGCAGGGGTTCATCGAGCTGCATTTCCTGAAGGAGCTTGTGCCTGGTTACCTCTGGATCTTCCATCTACCGGATGGGCGTGCCAACGTGGGCCTCGGTCTACGCAGCGACCATGTGCGGGAGCGGCGGTTGGACCTGAAGGCTGAACTGCTCCGGCTGGTGAGCACCCACCCTACGCTTAAGGACCGGTTCACTCATGCGGAACTGGAGGGCTCTGTGCAGGGCCTGGGGCTCCCGCTCGCCAGCAAGCGGCACCCGCTCAGTGGCGATGGCTACCTGCTGATCGGTGATGCCGGCCACCTGATCGACCCGTTCACGGGTGAAGGCATCAGCCATGCGATGATCAGTGGGGTGCATGCGGCGAATGTGGCTGCGGAAGCACTGCAAGCCGGTCGCACGAAAGCCTCTTTTCTCCGCTCCTATGATGAACGCGTGTGGAATCGCTTGGGCAAAGAGCTCACCATCAGCACGCGCTTGCAGCAGCTCGCCCACCAAGCCTGGCTCTTCGACTTCGTAGTGGAGCGGGCCACGAAGAACCCTGCGCTCGCCGACACCATCAGCAGCATGTTCACCGACCTGGACCTACGCGAGCGACTGAAGAAGCCCGGCTTCTATATGGACCTTGTGCTCGGAAGAAAGATGAAGGCTTAAGCCATCCGCTGCCTCCGCCACACCATTACCGCCACAGCCACACAGAGCCCGATCACGCCTCCCGCGTAGCCGAAGTTGTGCAGGCTGCCCACGGCCAAGAAGGCTTGCGGGTACGTGAGGCCGACCGGCAGGTACCAACCGTTCGGAACACGGTCCAACGACCAGCCATAAGCCAAACCCATCAGCCCGCTCAGCACAGCGATCCCCAGCGTGATGCTGGTGGCTCGGAAGATCTCTTTCCGCATTCGGGCAGGGTCCTTGAACATGAGGGCGAGCGGTGCGATGAACAAGGCCATCAGCAAGCCGACCCACCAGGTGGCCAGGAAGCCGATGACCGCGACGGTGGGCCGATGACCGCCGAACCAAGCAGGCTCGAATCCGAACTGATCGTACTTGAAACGTGTGAAATACTCCGGTGCGATGGTGAAGCTCAGCTGATCGTGCAGCGCACCGTAAAAGCCGGCGATCAACGGCAACAAGACCAGCGTTAGCAGGAAGGACACCAGCCGTTTCATCTCGCGTTCAAGCAGGCCGCTCCGCCACAACCAGCCAGTTCCATGGATAGGGCGCACCCATCCAGCCCGGCGGGTCTTGGAACACACGGCTCCACGGGTACTCCAGCTTATGGCATTCGAGCACGTTCAGGCCGTGCATGGTCAGCACGTCCTCCAGCTCTTCCTTCAAGTAGTGCTTCGTGGCCACGCCATCGATCATCACGATGCCCATGTCGATCGCGCTCATGTCGCGTGAAGCCTTCTGCTGCGCGACCTTGGGGGAATGGCCCTGCTCCAGGTTCCAGCGCACGAGGCGATGCGTGGCGAACAAGGCAGACTCCAGTGCGGGTGTCACCAACACCAAGTGTCCCCCTGGCTTCACCACGTTGAGCACGTGGCCGACCATGGCCACACGCTTATCCGGCGGATGCATCAGCCAAGCGTTGATGCAGAGCACCAGATCCACCGGACCGAAAGACACCGGCTCCTCGGCAAGATCAACATGATGATAGCTCACGTTGTTCAGCTCGGGATGATCGCGCTCTGCCACAGCCAGGCATTCACTGGAAAAGTCCACGGCGTGAACGGTGCCGAAATGGGAGGCCAGCATCTTCACGGTACGCCCGATGCCACAGCCTAGGTCGGCGGCCACCTTGTCCTTGCCGGCATACCGCCGGATGCTGCGCAGGATCAGGCCCTGGCGGTCGTTCGCAGGCACGTTGAATACGTCCTCATCGAAGGTCGCAGCTGTCCGGTCCCAGTCCTTTTCGTTCATGCGGATCGAACAAGGTCGTTCTATGCCGGACTCAACTTCAGCATGTTGGCCATGCCTTTCTCGGCGATGGGCATGCTGGCGATGTTGATCACCAGATCACCTTTCTGCACGTGGTCCTTTTTGCGGAGCAGGTGCTTGATGTCGGCGATGGTGTGGTCGGTGCTCACGGTCTTGTCGTAGAAGTGCGCGCGCACACCCCACACCAAGTTCAGCATGCACAGGATGCTCGGGTTGCTGGTGAAGGCGTAGATGTTGGCCCGGGGCCGCATGCTGCTGATCTTGAACGCCGTGTACCCACTGTGGGTCATGGTCACGATCGCCTTCACGGGCATGGCCTCGGTCATGCGCACAGCGGCGATGCTGATGGCATCGCTGATCGTGCGATCATTGCTCTCGAGCGGTGGGTTGGCCACATTGTACATGCCGTCAGCCGTTTCCATCTCGACCAGGATCCGGTTCATGGCCTTCACCACCTCCACGGGGTGTTTGCCCACGCTGGTCTCAGCGCTGAGCATCACGGCATCCGCATGGTCAAGCACGGCGTTGGCCACGTCGTTCACTTCGGCGCGTGTGGGGGTGATGTTGGTGATCATGCTCTCCATCATCTGCGTGGCCACGATCACGGGGCGGTGCATGGCCAGGCAGCGGCGGATGATGTCCTTCTGGATCAAGGGCACCTTCTCCATCGGGATCTCCACACCCAGATCACCTCGGGCCACCATGAGCGCATCGCTCTCACGGATGATGTCGTCGATCTCCAGCAGGGCTTCAGGCTTCTCGATCTTGGCCACCACCCGTGCGTGCTTGTCCTGCGAACGAATGATGCCCTTGAGCTCGATGATGTCGCGGGCGCTGCGCACGAAGCTCAGGCCTACCCAATCCACGTTCTGCTCCAGTGCGAAATCGAGGTCCTTCAGGTCCTTTTCCGTGAGGCAGGGCAGGCTCACTTTGGTGTTCGGCAGGTTGAGTCCCTTGTTGGCGCTGAGCATGCAGCCGTTGATCACCCGGGTGACCACGCGCGTCTTGCCGTCGGTCTCGATCACCTCCAGGCGGAGCTTGCCATCATCCAACAGGGCCATCTCTCCCTTCTTCACATCCTGCGGAAATTGCGCGTAGGTCGTGCTCACCAATCCAGGACGACCCTTCACTGGTTCGGTGGTGATCACCAGTTCGCTACCGTCCACCAGTTCGATGGGGCCGTTCTCCATTTCGCCCACGCGCAACTTGGGGCCTTGCAGATCAGCGAGAATGGCCGTGTGGATGCCCAGCTCCTCGTTGAGCTTGCGGATGTTGGCGATCAGCTCCGTGTAGAACTCATAGGAGCCATGACTGAAATTGAGGCGTGCCACATCCATGCCATTGCGGATGAGCTCGCGGAGCACGTCGATGGGTGCGCTGGCCGGGCCGATGGTGGCCACGATCTTGGTCTTGGGGTCGGTCATAAGGTTCATTGGAGCAGTTTGTGACCGGCGCGCAGGTCCTGGATCTGTATGGGAAAAGCAGCGAGCACGAATTCGCTCTGTCGCACTTGGGCGAGCAGTGTGGAAACATCCAGGGCTGCGGCCTGGTCCACCACGAAGAAGAAATCGGCCATGCGTTGTTCCTTCACCAGAATGGCGTCCTCGCCGTGGTTGTTCACCAGGGTGAACCGGGCATTGGAATCCGCATCAGTGTGATCGAAGACGGCAAAGCGGGCCTCGGTGCGCACACCCGGCTCCACGATGTCCTTCTCACGACGCACCAGGTTGATGCCCAACTGACGATTGAGGGCCCAGCAAAGCCTGTAGTCGTTCACATGACTGCTGATGCCCACGAGCATCACTTCGGGGTCCACGGGTTCGTCCAATCGGTACTTGGCCACTGTTCCTGCTTGCGGTCGGTCCCTCCAAAGGTAGGTCGGTGGACCACCGCAGCGTTGCCGCGGTCTGAAGGCCATCTGAAATACACGGCGTGCACCACAACCTCATTCATCCGGACCGTCGGAACCTACGGGTCTGGGCCCTTGACCGGGGCCATGCTGACGGGGGTGGCGGGAGGCCCGATCACGGCCATCACGACGCGGGCGTTGTTCCCGACGATCGTTCGAGCGCTGTCCATCCCTGGGTTCGTGTGGCTTCTCGCGACGTGGGCCTTCGGGCCGAACGCCTTCACGTTGCGGACCCTCGCGATGGCGCATGCTGCGGAAGGCGGCCTGTGCCGCATCCTGCTCCGCCTTCTTCTTGCTCATGCCACGGCCGGTGCCCCGCACTTCGCCCTCCACCTTCACCTCGCAGACGTAGACTTTGCCACGACCACCGCGGCCACTTTCCTCGCTGATGTGGAACTCCACCTTTCTGCGCTTCTTCTGACCCCACTCCAACAGGCGGCTCTTGCTGTCGCGGTCCTCCTGTTCAATGGTCTTGAGGTCGAAGTGCTGCTTCAACAGAGCGACCACCGCTTTGCGTGTTTTCTCGAAGCCCTTGTCCAGGAACAAAGCGCCGATCACGGCCTCCAAGGCGTTGCCCGGAACACTGGTCTCCTGCTGACGGCCCAGATTGCTCTCCACGACCCGTTCGATCTCCACCTTGCGAGCAAGGATGTTCAACTGGTGGCGGCTCACGAGCATGCTGCGCATACGCGTCAGGAAGCCTTCACCCTGATCCGGGTACATGTTGAACAGCAGCTCTCCGATCACCGCGTCCAACACGGCATCGCCGAGAAACTCCAGCCGTTCGTTGTTGGGCAGGTTCGGTGCTTCGTCGGTATTGGCACTACTGTGGCGAAGGGCCTGCCGATAGAGGGGCAGGTTACGCGGGGTAACGCCGAATGTCTTGCGGCACCAAGCACGGATACGACGCTCCTCGGCGTTGGCGGCGCGGCTGAAGAATCGGGAGAACAAGGTGGATTACCGGTACTTGCGGAAGATCACCGCGGTGTTGTGGCCGCCGAACCCGAAGGTGTTGCTCATGGCGGCGTTCACCGTGCGCTTTTGGGCGGTGTTGAACGTGAAGTTCAACCGGGGGTCGATCTCGGGATCGTCCGTGAAATGATTGATTGTCGGCGGCACCGTGTCGGTGTAAACGGACATGATCGCGGCCATGCCCTCCACTGCGCCAGCACCGCCGAGCAGATGCCCGGTCATGCTCTTGGTGGCGCTGATGTTGAGCTTGTACGCGTGTTCGCCGAAAAGACGTTGAATGGCCTTCACCTCCTGTGGATCGCCAATGGGGGTGCTGGTACCGTGCGTGTTGATGTAGTCGACCTCCGAAGGGCTGATGTGCGCATCAGCCAAGGCATGCTTCATACAGAGCTCAGCACCGAGACCTTCCGGGTGGGGTGCCGTGATGTGGTAGGCATCGCTGCTCATGCCACCACCGATCACCTCCGCGTAGATCTTGGCGCCACGCGCAAGGGCGTGCTCCAGATCCTCCAGAATGATCGCAGCACCGCCTTCGCCCAGTACGAAACCATCGCGATCCTTATCGTAAGGTCGTGAGGCGGTCGTGGGGTCGTCGTTGCGGGTGCTCATGGCGTGGAGCGCATTGAAGCCCCCTACTCCAGCTTCACAGATCGCCGCTTCGCTGCCACCGGTCACCATGGCCACACAAGTGCCTAGGCGGATGTAGTTGAACGCGTCGATGAGGGCGTTGTTGCTGGAGGCACAGGCGCTTGCTGTAACGTAGCTGGGGCCACGTAACACATGGCGCATGCTCACGAGCCCAGCGGCGCTGTCCGCGATCATCTTCGGAATGAAAAAGGGGTTGAAGCGAGGCGTACCGTCACCCCGACCGAACGCGATGCATTCGTCCTGGAAGGTCTTCAGCCCACCGATGCCACTGCCCCAGATCACACCGATGCGTTCGCGGTCCACGGCGTCCGTGAGCAATCCGCTGTCACGCAGGGCTTCATCCGCACAGATCAGCGCGAACTGTGCATAAGGGTCCGTCTTACGGGCCTCCTTGCGGTCCATGAAATCCTCGGGGTTGAACCCCTTGACCTCACAGGCGAACTGGGTCTTGAACTTCGAGGCGTCGAAGCGTGTGATGGGCGCAGCTCCGCTACGGCCGCTCAACAGGCCCTCCCAGGATTCCGTGAGGGTATTTCCGAGAGGAGTGAGCGCGCCCAGACCGGTGACGACCACACGTCTGAGCTCCATGCGGGCGGCTTACTTCGCGTTCTTCTCGACGTAATCAACGGCCTGACCCACGGTCTGGATCTTTTCGGCCTGATCGTCGGGAATGGCGATGTTGAACTCCTTCTCGAACTCCATGATGAGCTCGACCGTATCGAGGCTGTCAGCGCCAAGGTCGTTGGTAAAGCTCGCTTCCGGCGTGACTTCGCCCTGGTCAACACCGAGCTTGTCCACGATGATCGCGATGACCCTTGACTTGATGTCCGACAAGTCCGTGCGTTTTAGTTGAGGCTGCACAGGAAGCACATGTTCCATACGCCGTGCCGCCACCTGTTCATCAGTCGTGCAAAAGCAACTGTACCAAGGACTTACGGTACGATACAGAAGACAAAAAGACGGCTGTGGTGCCGTCCATGGGCACCAACGAAAGCGGATATGGGCCACCGGACCCCTCGGGCCCTGAGCGACCTGGCCAGGTAGCGCGAGAACCTCCGGTCGCCCGGACGCCCGAGTGGCCGAACATCGCAAGGAACTATGCACCTTAGCACCATGCTTAGGCCCTACGCTTCGGCGACCAACGCATGATCCGCATCGCTGTTCTGGCCTCCGGTTCCGGAAGCAACGCCCAACGCATGATCGAGCATTTCGCTCAGCATGTGAAGGGCCGCGTGGTGCTGGTGGCCTGTGACCAACCGGAAGCTGGCGTTCTGCAACGGGCATGGGACCTTGGTGTGCCGAGCTACTTGTTCACTGGGACGCAATTGAAGAACGGAACCGTGCAATGTGAACTTCAGGGTCAACGCATCGACCTTGTGGTATTGGCCGGATTCATGCGCCTGATCCCAGTGGAACTGGTGAGGGCCTTTCCACAGCGCATCGTGAACATCCACCCAGCATTGCTGCCCCGATACGGCGGGAAAGGCATGTACGGCCACCATGTGCACGAAGCAGTGGTCGCGGCAAAGGAGAAGGAGAGCGGCATCACCATCCACTATGTCAACGAGCGATACGACGAAGGCGAGCACATCTTCCAGCCCAAGTGCCCCGTTCTGCCCGACGACTCGCCCGAGACCTTGGCCGCACGGATCCACGAGTTAGAGCATGCGCATTATCCGAAGGTGGTGGAGAAGTTGGCGGAAGCGCTGATCCAAGAGCCACGAGCCTGACCCCGTTGAAAGCTCGCGGCTAAAGGCTTACGGCTCGTGGCTTTCAGTGGAGATCTTCGCACCATGGAACTCGACATCGCCCAGATCGGAAAGGCCTTCCTCGTGCTCTTTGCGGTGATCGATATCGTGGGAGGCATCCCTCTGATCCTGCAGGTACGACAGAAGGCGGGCAAGATCTACCCGGCCCGCGCCACGCTGGTGAGCCTCGCCATCATGGTCACCTTCCTCTTCCTGGGGGAGACCATCCTGAAGTTCCTGGGGCTCGATGTGAACTCCTTCGCGGTCGCCGGTTCGCTGGTGCTCTTCTTCATTGCGCTGGAGATGATCCTGGGCGTGAAGCTCTTCAAGGAGGACACCTCAGCTCCCGGCCTGCCCACGGGCGCGGACGACCACAAGGTGTACAGCATCGTGCCGCTGGCCTTTCCGGTGATCGCAGGTGCCGGCACCATCACCACCATCCTCTCGTTACGCGCGGAGATCGATCGCGCCAACATCTTGGTGGCCATCCTGCTGAACATGGTGGTGGTGGTGGTGGTGCTCCTGCTCACCAACCGCATCGAGCGCCTGCTGGGCCGCGTGGGCCTCATTGTATTACGCAAGGCCTTCGGCATCATCCTACTCGCGATCAGTGTGAAGCTGTTCGCGGGGAACATCACGTACCTCTTCCCGCACGGGTGAAGAAAGGCGGAAACGGACCGAAGCGGGGGTTCACGGTTTGGGTGCAGAACATGCTGCCGGCCCTCGTCCTGTTCTTACTGGTCGTCATGATCACCTTCTTGATCCAGGAATACAACATGCTCACCTCGACCGATGGTGATGCAGGCTACCCCTTCGGTAGCGAGGAGGCTGGGCCCGAATTCGTCACCAAGGAATTCTACCTAGCCCGAAGCCGCTGGCTGATCGCGATCGGTGGCACGTTGGGTCTAGCCATCAGCTATGCCCTGTGGCGAAAACGCATGACCCTGCTGTGGTTCCTCACCTTGCTGACGATCTTCGGCGCCCTGACCATGATGATGACCGCGCCCAGATGAAGATCACCGCTTACACCGACGGCGCCGCCAGCGGCAATCCGGGTCCGGGTGGCTACGGCGTGGTGCTGGAGGCCGGTCCGCATCGCAAGGAGCTGTGGGGCGGATACCGCCGCACCACCAACAACCGCATGGAGCTGCTCGCGGCGATCGTGGCCTTGGAGTCGCTCAAGAGCCCGGGGCAGGACATCACCATCGTGAGCGACAGCAAGTACGTGGTGGACAGCGTGGAGAAGGGCTGGTTGTTCACGTGGGAGAAGACCGGATTCAAGAAGAAGAAGAACCCCGACCTCTGGCAGCGCTTCCTGAAGAGCTACCGCCAGCACCGTGTTCACTTCCGGTGGATCCGTGGGCACAGCGGGCACCCCCAGAATGAGCTGTGCGACCGTCTGGCCGTGGCCGCGCGCGAACAGAAGGACCTGGCCGTGGACGAGGTGTATGAGCAGCTGGGGGATGAGGGCCTCTTCGACTGATCCGGCTTCGGCGCGTTCGTAGCATCCTTGCGCTAGAACCGACCGCTTCGCGGTATTTTCACGCCCCATGGCCAAGCTCTACACCACCATCAACGCCGGCACCGAACCGCTGGCGTTGGAGCGCACCTCCCCCTCCGCCCCCTGGACCCTGCCCGACGGCGCGAAGCCCGATCTGGTGAGGACCGGGCCTGGTCAGTACAGCCTGATGCACCAAAGGCGCAGCTTCCGGGTGCTGGTGCTAAAGGAGGACCGCGAGACCAATACCGTTCGCCTGCGCATCGGCGCGCACACTTACACGGTGCAGATCCAAGACGAGCAGAGCCGCCTGATGAACACGCTTGGCTTGGACAAGATCAAAGGCGCAGCCGTGAAGGAGATCAAGGCCCCCATGCCCGGCCTGGTGCTGAAGCTGCTGGTGAAAGAGGGCGACACGGTGAAGAAGAACGACCCCGTGTTGATCCTGGAGGCCATGAAGATGGAGAACGTGATCAAGAGCCCCGGCGACGCCACCGTGACGAAGCTGCATGCAGCGGAGAAGACCGCCGTGGAAAAGGGGCAGTTACTGGTAAGCTTCTGAAGCTCACTCCTCCACCAACTCGATATCGAAGTCGACGAGGTCCACAAACTGTTGAACGCGTTCGTCGATGTCCTCACGCTTGATCTCCAGCAGGCGCTGCACGCCGAACTTCTCGCAGCAGAAACTGGCCAGGGCCGAGCCCACGATGATGGCGCGCTTCAGGTTGTCGAAACTATGGTCCTGCGTGCGGGCCAAGTAACCGATGAAGCCACCAGCGAATGTGTCGCCCGCGCCCGTTGGGTCGATAATGTCCTCCAAGGGCATGGCCGGTGCGAAGAACACGCGGTCTTTGCTAAAGAGCAACGCACCGTGCTCGCCCTTCTTCACCACCAGATAAGTGGGACCCATGGCCAGGATGGTGTTGGCGGCCTTCACCAAGCTGTGCTGTCCGCTGAGCTGGCGCGCCTCCGCATCGTTCACGCACAGGATGTCCACACGGCCGATGACCTTCTTGAGGTCTTCCATGGCACTGTCCATCCAGAAGTTCATGGTGTCCATCACCACCAGCGCGGGGTCGCTCATCTGGTCGAGCACCTTGGCCTGCACCTTGGGGTCCAGGTTGCCGAGCATCACATAGGGCGCAGCCTTGTAGTTCTCGGGCAGCTTGGGGTCCAGATCCAGCAGCACGTTCAGGCGCGTTTCCAGCGTGTCGCGCGTGTTCATGTCGTAGTGGTAGCGGCCGGCCCAGAAGAAGCTCTCCTTGCCCTTCAGCACCTCCAGCCCGGTCAGGTCCACGCCCTTGGCCTGCATCAGATCCATCATGTCCGTGGGGAAGTCGTCGCCCACCACGCTCACCAACCCGGACTTGTTCAGAAAGAAAGAGGCGGCCAGAGAGATGTAGGTGGCGGCGCCGCCCACGACCTTATCGGCCCTGCCGAAGGGGGTTTCAATGTTGTCGAACGCGACGGTGCCAACAGTTACAAGCTGCATTGGGGTTGTGGAATGGTGGGCAAAGATGCGAGGTCGGACGCGATGCGGAACGAAAAAGGCCCCAGCTTGTTGCTGAGGCCTTTCGCTCCCCGGGCTGGACTTGAACCAGCGACCCCATGATTAACAGTCATGTGCTCTAACCAGCTGAGCTACCAGGGAAGGTCCCCGTTAAGGGACGGCAAAAGTAGGAGGTTCGGAAGGATCCGCCAAACGTCTGTTCACCTTTGTGCCCCTATGAAACACCCTCCTCGTTGGAAGTCGGCCGTTCTGATCTGGTTGGCCATCTACCCTTCCATCACCCTGTTCATGCTCTTGTTCGGCGAACACCTCGCGCGGCTGCCCATCCCCATAGGTACACTGGTATTGACCGCCGTACTGGTACCCTTGATGGTCTTTGTCCTGCTGCCTAGGTTGCAAACGCTCTTCGCAGGCTGGCTGCGCCGCTAGGACCCGAACGCACAGCGGGCCGATGGTCTCCCACCGGCCCGCCCCCCCTACGACAGGGCAGCGCTCAGGCCGCGGCCTGCGCTTTCGGTGTCAGCAATTGGAAGTCGCTCAGCACGATCTCCGTCACATACCGTTTGCTGCCATCGCGACCCTCGTAGCTGCGGTGCACCAAGCGCCCCTCCAGCGCCACGGAATTCCCTTTGCGGAGCAAGCGCTCCACCATTTCGGCCGTACGGCCCCAAGCCACAACCGTATGCCATTGGGTGTTCGTCACCTTTTCACCCTCTGCATTCGTGAACCGGTCGTTCGTGGCCACGCTGATCCGTGCCACTTTACGCCCCTTGGCGATCTCCCTCACTTCCGGGTCGAAGCCCAGGTTCCCGATCAACTGCACTTTGTTCTTCAGCGTGTTCATGACGACTTGGTTTTAAGTTTCTTTCTCGCAGTTCTTGGCGTTGTTGCCATTGACGATGCAAAGGAGGACTGGTCGCTGAGGGTCATTCGGCCAATAGTCATTTGTAGGCGTTCACAAGCGTTTGTTTTACGGGATGTGTGATGCGGGAACCTGAGCGATCCTCAGTTCCGACGGGCACTTCCTGTAGTTTGGGGCATTGGTCGGAACAAGGCAGCGCGGAGGCCCCTTCAAGGCGTCTTGCTATTGGAAAGGCCCTTTTTGAGTTGAGCGAGCTAACGGAACGCGAGCTGGTGGAAGGTTGCCAGCGAGAGGATCGGCGGTGCCAAGAGGTGCTGTATGCCCGGTTCGCACGGCGTATGTACGCCGTGTGTCTACGCTATGCACGCCATCAGCTGGAAGCTCAGGACCTGATGCAAGAGGGCTTCATCCGAGTGTTCGATAAGCTGGGCACCTTCCGCCTACAGGGAAGTTTGGAGGGTTGGGTGCGCCGGATCATGGTGACCACCTGCATCAACACCTACCGTCGCAAGGCCTTCCAGAACGAGAAGTTCGGCTTGGAGAATGTGCCGGAGGAGCCTGTGGCACCGTTGGCCGTGGAGAACCTGGGGGAGGCTGAGCTGTTGAAGTTGGTGGAGGGGCTGCCGGATGGATATCGATTGGTGTTCAACCTGTTCGCGATCGAGGGCTTCGACCATGCCGAGATCGCTTCGATGTTGGGCTGTGGTGAGAGCACCTCGCGCAGTCAGTTGGCCAAGGCGAGGCGCATGCTGCAACAACGCTTAGGTAAAGACGTAGTGAACGAACATGAGCGAAAGACATCCCATTGATGAGCTCTTCCACCGCGTTCTGCAAGACGCGGAGGTGACACCGCCGCCAGCGGTGTGGGAGGGCATTGTGCGCAAACGGACCAAGCGGCGCGGCGGCTATTGGGGCTGGTTGGCCGCCGGCCTGCTGCTGCTTGGTTGTGCTGGCGCCTTCTTGATCCACAATGACCACGGCACACCGATGCCGATCGCCGAACTGCAGGGATCATCGGGACCGAATAAGAACATAGCCACCGCTGGAACCGAACCTGCGGCCATCGGTGCTACGGAGCAAAGCGCTTCCTCCGGTACGCCCACAACACCTCACCAAGCCTCGACCCAACAAGAAACCCCGACCGTGGCTGCCGAAGGGCTCCGTCCAAGTGATCAGGAAAACACGAGCAATGCTGTTCCTGCGGTCACAGCCAGCACGAGCACTGTGACACCCGGAGCTACGACATCCGCAAGAGCTTCAGCACCCGCCGCACCTCGCCATGGATCTACAACAGCAGTCCCCGGTTCCAACACGGTCGAGGCTGTCGTCAACACACGACCCACGGCCCATGATGCGCGTATCGTACGCGACGTGACCATGAACGAGCTCGACCTGCTTCCCCTGGTCAGCCCGGATATGCAGCGACAAGCGCCCCCATTGGACTCCATGAGGTCCGGAGGAACACAAGCGCCTTACGTGCTTCCCAATGCAGACTGGTGGGTGGCTCTCGAGGTTGGCAGACACAATGTCAAGCGCACTTGGTATGGGGATGAGCCCTTGCTCGTAAGCGCATTGAACGGGGTGGAGGTTCCTCACTATACGTGGAGCCTCGGCCTTTTGGCCGGACGTTCATGGCGCAGCGGGTTCGGACTTTCCACAGGCCTTGCGTACGAAGGATCCGAGTACGCCTATGACCACTTGGATGACAGGGTGCGGGTCGATTCCATGCTCGTCGTGCCTTACCTCATTACCCTCGACACGCAAGTGTTCGTGAGCAATGTGGATACGGTCACCTTCATGACAGAGGAGACCAAGCAGGTGAGCGGCATGAACCGTTTCTCGATCTTTCGCGTGGCCATAGAGGGCTATTGGCACAAGCAACACCGACGATGGACCATTGGTGTGCGAGCGGGCCTGGCAGCTGAGTTCGTGGCCATGCGCCAGGGCTATACGTTGGACTTGAACGATGAGGGCGATGTGATGAGCGTTGATCTTAGCGCGCAGGCGTACGACACGAGGTACCACACCACCTTGACCGCCGTGCTCGGTGCGGATGTGGGGTTTGCGATGAGCGAGCATTGGGGGCTTTGGGCCACGCCGACCTACATGCATGGCATTACGGCCTGGGGCACCAATGGTTCACCATTCGTACTACCAGAGCGCATGGGGCTCCGTGTTCGATTGAGCTACACTTTTACCCGAATTCCGTGAACCGCTCCCTTCGAACCCTCCTGCTCTCCACTCCACTTCTTGGGGTCCTGGCCGCTCATGGCCAGCTATACGATGGCAGCCCGCGCGCAGCCGGGCCCCCTTGCGATTCGGCTTTGGTGGTGGATTTTTCCGTGGTTGACAACGGCCTGATGTCCTACTCTTTCATTCCGGCCATCGATACGGGCGGACATACCATACTGGGTCAGACCTGGAACTACCTGAACATCGTTCCGCTCTCGAATCCGAACCCCTCGTTCACAGAGCAGTTCTTCGCGACCGGCCCGACGCCCGTGTGCCTCACTGTTGACGCATTGGACCAGCAATCCCAGCAATGCAGCACCACGGCCTGCAAGGTGGTCACGATCTATGCCGACAGCATCTGTTCCACGTTGAACGCCGACTTCACGATCACCAACATCCAGGACAGCACGGTCACTTTCGGTGAGTTGAGCACTTTTGCCGGGAACATCGGCTACTATTCGTGGAACTTCGGTGATGCTGCGTTGGATGTAGGCCCCACACCGACGCACACCTTCACGGGCAATGGCCCTTTCGAGGTCTGCCTGACCGTTTTCGGAGCTGACACTCTGGACCTCTGCAGCAACACCATCTGCAAGTGGCTCTATCTGGGTCCGGGCAATGTGCCCTGTTCGACCTTGCTTCAGCAAGGCTTCCTCGCTGCCGTCGTGGACAACACCGTGGGGGTTCTGGATACCTCCATCACCACAGGCATGTACAGCGAGATCTCCTGGGACTTCGGTGATGGTTCCATGATGGCGGGGCCAGTGGCTTATCACACCTATGACTTCGCTGGCATCTACGAGGTGTGTGAGACCATTTCGCTTTGGGGTCCGTTGACCCCCGACACATGTGTAAGCACGTTGTGCACTTCCGTTTACGCCGCAGCGGTCGGGGTCACGGACGTGACGGGCGGTTCCCCTTTGCGCGCATGGCCGAACCCCTCGGAAGGAACGCTCTGGGTGGATGGGCTGCCCTCGGGGGTGAAGCAATTGGAGCTGAGCGATCTTGCAGGACGCGTTGTTCGCACCTTTCTGATCGGGTCCGAAGCCGTCCACCGGTTGGATGTGAGCGACCTGCGGCCAGGCCTTTACTTCCTCCACACCATTGGAGCCCCGCCTCTCATTACGTTGCGGATCGTCCTGAACTGACCGTCCGTCCGCGGGTCACAGGCAACGTTCCGCGGATCGGGCCAGTCTGTATCGTAACCAATGATCGTGAACATGAGGTCCTTCCGAACACTACTGCTCTCAACCATTCTGCTCTCGAAAGCCTCCGCGGCTCAATCGCCCTGTGACAGTTTGAATGCTGATTTCAGCGCGTGGGTCGGGGGCCTTTCGGTCAACCTACAGAACACGGTGATCAGCAACCAGTGGTCCTATTTCTGGACCTTCGGCGACGGCACGAATGGCTATGGGCCGAATACAGGGCATGTATACAGTTCACCTGGCTCCTACCAGATCTGCCTGACCGTCTGGGCATGGGACGCCTTCACCCAGGACACTTGCTTCGCTGACCACTGTGAGCTCGTTCTATTGACCGGCGGTGGCCAGGCTTGCGATAGCACCTTTGTTTCCGATTTCACCTGGGAGGACCAGGGCGGCGGCGTGGTGTTGTTCAATGGAACCTCGTCGCTTCCCGCCACATGGAGCTGGTGGTCTTTCGGCGATGGCAATACGGGGTTTGGGGACCCCACGCAGCATTTCTATCAACAACCCGGAACCTACACCGCGTGTTACACCGCAGGATATTGGAACGCACAGACGCAGGACACCTGCTTTGCCACTTCTTGCGAAACACTAGCATCCGCGACAGGGGTCGCTGGATCGTTTCTGGCGCCGACCCATATCTACCCACAGCCCGCAACAGACCACCTGAACATTGAACTGGGTGGGTCGGCCGAGGTCGCGGATCTGCAGCTGTACGACCTAACGGGGCGCATGGTCAGGCATGAGCGATCAACTGCCGTAGAACGTCATGTGATGGACCTGACCGACCTGACCACGGGCCAATACCTACTTCAAGTACGAACCCCTTCGGTCACGCGGACCTTACGCGTTATAAAGCGCTAAGAAGAGCTCAACGAAATGCGAAGGGCGCTGGAGATCCAGCGCCCTTCATCTTTCCGGGTGGTCCTCCTCCTCAGTTCACCTGCTCCTCCACCTCGGTGTTCACCAAGCGGAACATGCTCAACACCACCTCCGTCACATACCGCTTCTGGCCATCCTTCGTTTCGTAGCTCCGGTGCACCAAGCGCCCCTCCAAGGACACTTTACTGCCCTTGCGAAGCTGGTCGGCCACCAACTCTGCCTGCTTACCCCAGGCCACCACTGGATGCCACTGCACATCCTCTTTCCACTGTCCGCTTGCGTCCTTCCAGCGCTCGTTGGTGGCCACGCTGATCCGGGCCATGCGGCGACCGCCTTTCACATCTTTCATCTCCGGGTCATTGCCCAGGTTGCCCACCAACTGCACGTTGTTCCGCTTGGTCGTTTCCATGATCGCCACTTGTTTTCTTGCGTTGTTTTTCCGTTGAACGGTGCAAAGGACCATTGGTCGGTGAAGCAGATCCGGGCAGTTGTCATTTGCAGGCGTTTATAGGCGTTTGCTGTCGCTTAGGCCGTGCTGTCAAGTGCTGAGGTCGAACGCGTTAGTGGGGGGAGCCTGCTACGTTGTCCTTCATTCTATCTTTAGCCGCGACAAGACCGAAACGCGTTATCCATGAGCGACGAGAAGAAGAAGATCCTGGTTCCGACGGACTTCACGAAGGTGGCGGACTGTGCCATGAACCATGCGATGAAGCTGGCCGAACGGACAGGCGCCGAGGTGTGCCTGTTCCACGTGGTGGACAAGCCCACACACATCGACGAGGCGATGACCAAACTCAACATGGAGGTAGACCGCGCACGGGTGTGGAGCTCGCTGGTGAGGGTTACGCCGCTGGTGCGCGTGGGGAGTGTCTATGAGGACATTGGTGATGCGGCCGCTGAGATAGGAGCAAACCTGATCATCATGGGCACCCATGGCATGCGTGGCATGCAGGTCATCACTGGGAGCCGAGCTCTCCGCGTGATAACGAACAGCACCGTGCCCTTCATCGTGGTGCAGGAACGAAATGTGAAGGAGGCTGGTTACCGCGATATCGTAGTGCCAATGGACCTGCACAAAGAGACCCGGCACAAGCTGACGCTGGTCGCCGACATGGCGCAATACTTCAAAAGCCGCGTGCACTTGGTGGTCCCAAAAGAGAGCGACGAGTTCCTGCACAACCAGCTGGTGAACCACATGAAGTTCGCCAACACCTATTTGAAGGACCGTGGTGTGGAGCATGAATCCGTGATCCTCGATGAGGGTAGTGATGATTTCGTGAAGGGTGTGATCCGCTACGCCGTGAAGGTGGATGCCGACCTGATCGCCATTGTGAACATGCTCCAGGAGAGCCTTTTCGGAGTGCTCGGCGTTCCGAACGAGCAGGAGATCATCACCAACGAACCCATGGTACCCGTGATGTGCATGAACCCGCTGAACAACACGGTCAGCAATATGCCGGTATGGGGGCCATAGGTCCTGAAGTACCATCACGAATGAAGAAGGCCCTCTGCAGAGGGCCTTCTTCATTCGTGGGAGCTTCTTAGGCCCGCATACCGATCACAAGGATGTCATCCACCTGCTCATGCGCACCCTTCCATTGATTCAAGGCCTCGAGCAGCATGATCTTCTGTCGCTCCAACGGAAGCCCGTGGATCTCCACTAACAGCTCGCGGAACCTGCGGTAGAGAAACTTCTTCCCACGCGGTCCGCCGAACTGGTCGGCGTAACCGTCCGAGAAGATGTAGACCATGTCGTTCTTCCGCAATTGGATGCGATGGTCTGTGAAGGCTTTCCCCTGCAACTCGAAGCCCCCGATGGGCATCTTGTCCGGTGTGTATTGAAGTACTTCGCCATCACGGACCAAATAAAGGGGGCAGTTGGCTCCGGCATAGTCCAACACGAGGCGCTCCTGATCCAGAGTGCACAGGGCCATGTCCATGCCATCCCGCACGAACTGATCCCGATCCTTGTGGAGCGCATCAAAGGCCATGCGGTTCAGGTCCTGCAACACTTCGCTGGGTCTGACCAGACCGTGTTCACGCACAGCTTGGTTGAGTCCGTTGTGGCCCACAAGGCTCATGAACGCCCCTGGCACACCATGACCCGTGCAGTCCACGGCCGCGAACACGACCTTCTCCCCCACCTTGTCGAACCAATAGAAATCTCCGCTGACAATGTCCTTGGGACGGTAGAACACGAAGCTCTCGGGAAGCAGCTCTTTGATCCGTTTCTCCGGCGGCAGGATCGACTCTTGGAGGCGTTTGGCGTACCTAATACTGTCCGTCACGTTCTTGTAGAGCTCCACCACTTTGCGACTTTGGCGCTCGACCTCCTCCTTCTGACGCACCACCTCTTCGGTGCGTTAGTTCACCTTCTGCTCCAGCACGCGCTCACGTTCGCCCAGCTCGGCGCGCATCTTCAGAAGAGCGTGGCCAAGAACATCCTCTTCGCTAAGTGGGTGGTACTCGGTCTGAAAGTCTCCGGCCGCAACGGCGTGGCTGAAATCCGTCGTGCGCTTCAAACCATCAATGAGGCCCATGAGCGCCTTGGTCATTTCGCCGATCTCGTCGTTGCGATCAGGTATGCGGGACCTGGGGAAAACACCACGCCCAAGGTTCAACAAAACGCCACGCAGACGCTGTACCGGGCGTACAATGCCACGAACGATCAAGAAGGCGATCACCGCCCCGATGACCAGCAATCCAGTGCCCAGATACAGAACGAAGAACTTCAACGAATCGAAGCTTCGAATCATGTTGCCACTGAGCTGCTGACGTTTCGACTCCTGTAGCTTGATGAGCACGTCCAGATCGTCCAGGACCTTCTGGGTGCGTTCATCCAAGGGCCCTCCCTCCTCAGCCATGTCGCTACGCTCCATCCACGCCATGGGGTCACGGTAGCTCTCCAGCGATGGCAGTAGCTCCTTGATGCGGTCGTGCATGGTGAAGAGCTCCTGCATCTCCGTGGTAGTGCGATTGAAGAGGGCCACCTCCTCCTTTCCCCAGTGCGCGGACAGCGTATCGATCCGATCCAATACAGCGGGCAGGTCCCGTGTGGTAAGTTCCACAAGGGCGGTCTTTTCCGGTGCATCGGGAATGCTCTCGACCTGTGCCCAGTGCTTGATCAGCATGTGCGCGTTCACTAACACATTGCGTAAATGGACCAGCGCGTCCACACTGGGTGAATACACGTGGTTGATCTGGTCGTTGATGTGTCGGCTGCGTTCCAGGGTCCGGTTCGTGAGCAGGACCACGAGCAACGCGAAGAAGATGAACAGGCCGAAGCCCATCCCGATCTTGCGTCCGATGGTCATCCGGAAATGCATGGGCCTTAGCGGTCCTGGGGCTGTTCGCTTTCGAGGGCCTCGAAAAGCTGTCGGTAATGGTCGCTCTGCTTTTCGTCCTGTAGGCTGTAGTAGATGCCCTCAAGGCCGAGCAAGGTCTCGCGACGTTTGGGATTCATCTCAAAGGCCTTGAGCATATAGGGCAGTGCTTGCATGAAGTAGTCGCGGCTCACTTCCTGGATCCGTTGAATGTTCGGAATGTCGTTCTCCGCGCTGATCTGCTGGATGTTGTAGACGCCCCGGTTGTAGAACAGCGTGGCCAGGTTGTAATTGGCTCCGTAATTACCGGAGTCAAGTTCCATGACGAGTTGATAAGTGCTCACCGCGTTGTCGAACCACTCTTGCTCTTCGCGCGTCTGGTTGAAGCGTTTGGTGTAAACGGTGCCCAGGGCGTTGTTGAATTCCACGTCCCGCTCCTTGAAATCATGGGCGGGGTCGATCCGAAGCACGGAACCCTTGTACTTACTGAAGAGCGTCTTTGCCTTCTCGTGGTCCAGTTCATTCAGCGCACGGGCCGCATCGTTGTACATGGTCTTCGCCAGGAAATCATAGGCCTGCAAGCTGCTTTGGCTGAACTCCTTGGCGGTATCAAGCTCTGTACTCAGGTATAGACTGGCCATGGCCTCATCACGAAGTACACTGGCGTCCGGGCCTTGTGGGGCTTGCTTATAGAGGTCCTTGTATACGAAACCGCGGAGCACCCAGGCCTCAGGTGCGCCAGCATGCTCGGGGTCCTTCACCGCAGCATCCAATAGGGCGCGCGCCCCTGCAAGGTCACCCTCCTGGTATTTCCTGTTGGCATTCACGAGGGCATCAGGCTGGGCCATGACCAAGGCCGCCCAGCAAAGGGCCATCACGACCAGAAATATGCGGCGCGCCGTGATCATTTCGTGACGTGATGGGCCAGGTTGACGAGCGTAGTGCCGACCTCCAGCTTATGGTGCCCGGCGTTCACCAAGCTGATCTCATACTTCAACGTGTTGTCCACGCGCACGAAGTTCACGGTACTGCCGTCCTCCAAGGCGCCTTGGTATTCGGTGATCAACAGAGTGGACTTCCCTTTCAGATGCTTGTACAGTGCAGGCATCAGGTTCAGGTCTGCCTGACCAATGAACAGGATGTGACAGTTCTCCACGTCGGCCGAACGTGGCAACTTCAGCACTTCAATGGGCTGCTTCCCGATGCTCTTGGTGGCGTACTTCTTGATCAGCTCCTGGTAAAGGTTGGTGTTCCCGATGACGCCGATCTTGAAGTTGCCGCTTTTCAGGGCGGGGTCCTTCCACTCCACCAGCTTCGCGATGTTGTAGATGTAGCTGGCCTGCACGATCGCCGAGGTGTCCTTGTCGGCTTCACGTGGATCAGTGGCACAGAGCAGCAGGGGTGTCAGCAGAAGGAGCACCAGTCGAGGCACGCCAGCAATACGCCTGTTCGGGAACATACTTTTGGTCCGCGCACCCTTCCAGGAACGCAGCTTCCATTCCGATCCCATGTCGAACCAATACTGCACACGGCAAAGTAGCGGCACCCTCCTCGGGCTCTCCTTGTCGTGGCTGTTGTTCTTTTCACATTGTGATGTTCACTCGCAGGCTTCACGGGATCTCTTTCCGCGTATCGACGGGTGCGCGAAACAGACGCCCATGGGCCACCCTTGGCTGGTCTGGAGCGCGGAACACATCGGTCACCGGCTGACCGGCACGACCCATGGCGCCAAGGCTGAAGTCCTTGCCGATAGCCTTTTTCGAGCCTCGGGGTTGGCTGCGGTCCATTACGCCCCCTTTCGAGCCCGGGCCTGGCAGCGCGATTCCGTGGGCTTGTTGCTGAGCGCTGCGGACAGCAGTTTCAGGCCTGCCTGTGTCGCCCTCGCCCATTCTCCTGTCCTGGCATCGGTCAGGGGCGGTTTGCTCGATGTTGGCAACGGCTTGCCCGAAGACCTTGCGCGCTCCAAAGAGCACATCAGAGGCCGCATCGTTCTGGTGAACCTGGGGCTGGTGGGCGCACCCAAAGAGGCAAGCAACTTGCACCGAAGCGAAAAAACGGCACTGGCCATCGAGGCCGGAGCTGCCGCAGTGCTGTTCGTGAACAATGTTGAAGGACACGTCCTGCTAACAGGAACGGCATCAGTCAATGGTGACCTGATCAGCATCCCCGCCGCTTGCATTTCCAGCGAGGATGGGGCGCTTGTTCGGCGTTGGCTTGCTGGTGGAAAGGAAGTTGTAGGGGCGCTGAACATGGCCAATGAGAGCGAGGTCGTAACCGCGAGGAACATCGTTGCGGAGATCCAAGGATCCGACCTGGCCGACGAGGTGGTGTTGGTGGGCGGTCATCTGGATTGCTGGGACCTGGCCACCGGCGCTACTGACAACGGATTGGGTTCGTTCAGCATTCTTGACATGGCCCGGTGCCTGAAAAACTGCGACATCAAGCCAAGACGCACAATACGCTTCGTTCTGTTCATGGGTGAAGAACAGGGCTTATTGGGATCAAAGGCCTTGGTGGAACAGTACCGCGCCTCCGGTGAACTGGATCGCATCAGGTGCATGGTGAATATGGACATGACCGGTCATCCGCAAGGCTTTGGTGTGATGGGCCCATCGGGTTGGAAGGAGCAGATCGAGTTGATCAATACCGGGATCCGAACGGTGGACAGTGCTTCGTTCGCAGGACGCACCACCACCGGTGCCTGGCTTCACAGCGACCACCAGCCCTTCATGCTCGCCGGCGTTCCGGTGATCAATCCACATAGCGATCTGGGAAGCCACGTTTATGGCTGCTACCACAGCAGTTGCGACGACATCCACCTCGTGGACCCGCAGGCCATGCTGGACAACGTGCGCTTCGTGGGCATGCTGCTGACCGCTCTTGCGGATGCGGATACACTACCCGCACATTTTACGGACATGGCGTTGCGTGACCGACTGATCCAAGAAGGTCTTGAAGAGAAGCTCCGGATCGGGGGTGATTGGCGCTGGTAGGCTCAGGCGTTGGCCCCGCCCTTTCCGCTGGCCATGCCGGTCATTCCCTGTAGGTCGCGATCGAACAGGTATAAGCCGCCCTTGTCGTTGCCGATCAGGTTCAACTTGTCGATCAAAGTGCGGGCCAGGGCTTCCTCCTCGATCTGCTCACCCACGTACCACTGCATGAAGTTGTGCGTGGTGTAGTCCTTTTCCTTCAGGCAGGTGTCCACCACACCATTGATCTCCTGGGTCACCTTGGTCTCGTGGTGGAGCAGGGCCTGGAAAATGTCAGTGATGGACTTGAAGTTGGTACCGGGCTGCTTCAGCGCAGGGATCACGGCCTTTCCGCCCCGTTCATTGATGAACTTGACCAGCTTCAGCATGTGCATGCGTTCTTCATCGCTGTGGCGGTAAAGGAACGCGGCGGTACCACTGAGACCTTGGTTCTCCGCCCAGGAGGCCATGGCGAGATAGGCTTGGCTGCTGCTGGCCTCAACGGCCACTTGGCCGTTCAGTGCCGCTTCGATCTTCTTGCTCAGCATGGGGTCGTTCGGATGTTGATGGGCGAAAGGTAACACGCGGCATAAGGCCTGTGTTCAGCGTGTATTGAAGGTGTTCATGGCATGACCGATACCCATCAGACCGAAGTCAAGAATGGCCTCGCAACAGATCTTCACGCGTTCATCGAGCGCGGCTGCCTCTTCTTTATTCCAAGGGCTGAGGACATAGTCCGCCTGCTTTCCGCGGGAGAACTCACTGCCGATCCCGAACCGGAGCCGGGGGAAGGTCTCGGTGCCGGTCAATTCGATGATGCTGGTGAGTCCGTTGTGTCCGCCTGCACCACCACTGGGCCGCAACCGAATCTTACCAAAGGGTAGCGCAAGGTCGTCCGCGATCACCAGCACTCGCTCGCTGACGATCTTCTCCTGCTCCATCCAATACCTCACGGTCTTGCCGCTCAAGTTCATGAAGGTGCTTGGCTTGATGAGGATCAACGTGCGCCCTTTGTGCCGGAGCTCTGCTCGGTCGCCGTAACGGTCGGGGCTGAAAACGATGTTGGACGCCCGGGCGAGGGCGTCCAACACGATGAAACCGATGTTGTGGCGGGTGTTCGCGTACTCCGGACCCGGGTTACCAAGGCCAACGATCAAGTACTTCATCCGCGTTCGACCGGATAAGCGGTGGGCAATGCCCTAGGCTTACTTCTTGGCAGCGGGTTTCGCAGCGGCGGCAGGTGCAGCGGCGGCTTTGGCACCGGCAGCGGGGGCGGCGCCGGCAGCTGCAGGAGTTCCAGGGGCCGCTTCCTCCACCTTCTTAGGCATCTTCACGGCCACTACCACGTCGGTGGCGCGCTCCAGCACAGATACGCCAGGGAACTTAAGGTCGCTTACGCGGATGCTATCACCGAGATCGAGCGAGTTCACATCATACTCCAGGTGATCGGGGATCACTGCGGGCAAGCCTTTCACGCGCAGCTTGCGCAGTGGCTGGCTGAGCTTGCCGCCCTTGCGAACGCCTGGGCTCTGACCCACCAAGCGGAGGGACAGGGTCACGCGCGCCTCCTTGTTCTCACTGAGCTCGAAAAAGTCGACGTGGAGCAAGCGGTCACTGGTGGGGTGGAATTGCTTGTCGTGGACCATCGCCATGACCTTCTGGCCATCGATGTCCAGCTCGAACCGATACACCTCAGGGGTGTGGATCAACTTGTTCAGGGGCGCCTCTTCCAAGCTGAACGAAAGGGTCTTTTCTCCACCGTACAGCACGCAGGGCACGCGCTTTTCACGGCGAAGCTGCACGGCGCCCTTGGTCCCTTGTTCGGCGCGTACGCTGCCGCTGAGTTCTACCTTCTTCATGGTCACGATCGCCTGGCCGGCGCGGCTTTGATTGATTTGACGGTCTATTCGTCTGGGTGACGCCTGGGCTTTGTCAGGCGATGATGAAATGGCTGCTGATGCTCTCGTGGTTGCGCACACGCTTGATGACGTCAGCGAACAATTGCGCAACGGAAAGCTGTTTGATCTTGTCGGTGGCGGCCCGCTTGGCCTCACTGATCGGAATGGTATCGGTAACGATGAGCTCGGTAAGGGCGCTGCTCTGGATGCGCTCACACGCCTGACCGCTCAACACGGCGTGGGTGCACACGGCACGCACGGAACTGGCACCCTGCTCCATCATCATGTCGGCCGCTTTTGTGAGGGTGCCTGCGGTGTCGATCATGTCATCGACCAACACCACATCCTTGCCCTTCACATCGCCGATCAGCGTCATGCTCTCCACCTGGTTGGCCACCTTGCGCTGCTTGTAGCAAATGGCCATGTCCACGCCAAGGTGCTTGGCATAGGCACTGGCCCGTTTGGTTCCGCCTGTATCCGGCGCGGCCATCAACAGATTGGGCAAACCCATCTCCTTGATGTGCGGCAGGAAAATGCTGCTCGCGAACAAGTGGTCAACAGGAACTTCGAAGAAGCCTTGGATCTGGTCAGCGTGCAGGTCCATGCAAATGATCCGGTCGACACCGGCGGCCGTAAGCATGTTGGCCACCAACTTGGCGCCAATGCTGACCCGCGGCTTGTCTTTGCGGTCCTGCCGGGCGAAGCCGAAATACGGCATAACCGCTACGATGCGCTTGGCGCTGGCGCGCTTGGCGGCATCCACCATCATCAACAATTCGAAAAGGTTGTCGCTGGGTGGGAAGGTGCTCTGTACGATGAACACCAGTTCGCCCCGTACCGTTTCCTCAAAGCTGGGCTGGAACTCCCCATCGCTGAAACGGCTCACCGTCACTTCACCAAGTCGCTCGCCGCTGTTGGCAGCGATCTTCTCGGCCAGGTACCGCGTCGCGGTCCCGCTGAAGATCTTGGCACTTTCGTACATGGGGCTATCAAGTGATGCGATGCCCTCTCGCCCGGTCGGCGGGAGAAAGGGGCTGCAAATGTAGTGATCCTCCGCAGGTTATCAACACGTGTTGGTGAAGCTCCAGCACGGGCAACTTCCCTTTGTGCGACCTTCGTTGTCCATGTCCCGCGCACAGAGCTCATCTCCCGACCCTTCCCCCATCGAACAACAGGTCCTGGCCGCCATCCGACGCGCAGGACACGCTGGCATCACTAGCCAACAATTGGCCATACAGCTCGGCATTCGCGACAAGGCCCAGCGGTACGTGGTATTCGACGCGATCGATGCCCTGTTGGACGCCGGGCGGATCCACAGCGGCAAGAAGGGGCGCTACATCAGTTCGCAGAACCGCGCCGAGGCCGAAGGCACCATCGACATCATTGCCAGCGGCGGTGGCTACGTCCGCTTGGAGGGTGACGACAAGGGCAACGACGTGTACATCCACCCAGGTAACGTGGGCATGGCGCTCCATGGGGACCGGGTGAAGGTGCGCATCGGGCAGGGCCGCGGTGACAGACCTGAGGGCCGGATCATGGAGGTGCTCAGCAGACGCCGGACCGAGTTCGTCGGAACGATCCACAAGCACCAGGGGCGATTGGTCCTGGTAGCTGACGACCAGCGCGTGCAGCGCCCATTCCTGATCGCAGCGGCGGATGCGCTGAACGCCCGTGAAGGCGATAAGGCCATCATCGAACTGGGGGAATGGAAGGACAGCCGTGAGTTGGCTCGCGGTCGGGTGGTACGCGTGTTGGGGCGCGCCGGGGAGCATCAGGTGGAGATGCATGCCATCCTCGCCGAGTTCGGGCTTCCCTTGGAGTTTCCCGAAAGCGTGATCAAGGCCAGCGAGGAGATCCCCAATGGCTGTACGCCAGCAGAGCTTGCGACGCGAAGGGACATGCGCGACACGCCCACCCTCACCATCGACCCCGATGATGCCAAAGATCTGGACGATGCGCTTAGCCTGAAACAGCTGGACAATGGGAATTGGGAGGTCGGCATCCACATTGCCGACGTCAGCCATTACGTACGTCCGGGCACGGTGGTCGATATGGAAGCCGCTGCACGCGCCACCAGTGTCTACCTGGTGGACCGCGTGGTGCCCATGCTACCCGAAAAGCTCAGCAACGACCTCTGCTCCCTGAACCCGGATACTGACAAGTTGAGCTTCAGTGCCATCTTCGAAATGGATGAGAAGGCCCGGATCAAGAGCGAATGGTTCGGTCGTACGGTCATGCGCTCACGCCGGCGGTTCGCCTATGCGGAAGCACAATCGATCATCGATGGTGGCGAAGGCGACTACAAGCGCGAGGTCCTCACACTTCATGCACTTTCGCAGATCATGCGGAAGGAGCGGATCGCGAACGGCGCATTGGAGATCGGGGGCAACGAAGTGAAGTTCAAGTTGGATGAGAAGGGCGCCCCCGTCGGCGTGTATGAGAAGGTGATGGGGCCCGCCAATTGGCTGATCGAAGAGTTCATGCTGCTGGCCAACAAGCGGGTGGCCGCCTGGGTGGGCAAGCAGAAGAAGGGGGGGGTTCCGCCCTTTGTCTATCGGATCCACGACCTACCGGACCCCGAGAAGGTGGCCCAGCTTCGCTCCTTGGCCAAGAGCTTCGGCCACGAACTCACCGTGAACCGCGAGGACGACCTGCCACACGCCATCAACCGCCTGCTGACCTCCATCAGAGGTTTGGAGGAGGAGAAGATCATCAAGCAGTTCACGATCCGCAGCATGGCAAAAGCCATCTACAGCACAGAGAACATCGGCCACTACGGCCTGGCCTTCGAACACTACACGCACTTCACCTCCCCCATCCGCCGCTACCCTGATCTGTTGGTACACCGGGCCATGGCCCACTATCTGGCCGGGGGAAAGCACCTGGACCAGGGGAAATTGGAGCTGAGCTGCAAGCACAGCAGCAACATGGAGAAGCGCGCCAGCGATGCGGAGCGCGCCAGCATCAAGTACAAACAGGCCGAGTACCTGCTGGCTCGCATCGGCGAGACCTTCGTGGGCATCATCAGCGGGCTTACCAGCTGGGGTATTTACGTGGAGCTTCGCGCCAACAAATGCGAAGGCATGATCGGCCTGCGCGATCTGCCGGGCGATCACTTCAAGTTCGATCAGGAGCGCTATTGCGTGGTGGGCCAGCGCACCGGTCGGAAGTTCCAGTTGGGCGATGAGCTGACCGTGAAGATCCGCGCTGTGGATATGGACAAGCGCACCGTGGAGCTGGCCATGCTTGATGCCAGCACCGCCAAGCGCGCCGGACAGCCGATCGCCGAATGGGAGGAGACGCGACCCTCTTCGAGCAGCGCAACACAGGCCGCACGCAATAAGTCCACGTCGCGGTCGCGGGAGCGCAGCCGAAAAGCGTTGGGGAAGAAAAAGAGGCGCTAAGCCTAGACGAGGTTCAGCCGCTTGGCCAGATCATCCTTGTAGCTGCCGCCGATCGGAATGATCTTCTTGTCGTTCTCCAGGATCAGGTTGGGCTGTTCGATGGCCACGATCTTGTCGATACGAACGATGAAGGAGCGGTGCACGCGGAGGAAGTCGCTGTCCTGCAGCTTGGCCTCAATGTCCTTCATGGTGCTGTGGATGGTGTACCGGGTGTTCAACGTGTTGATCACCACGTAATCCTTCAGCGCCTCTATGTAATAGATGTCGCTCATCTTGAGCTTCACCAAGCGGCTGTTGCTCTTGACGAACAGGATCTCCTTGGCAGGATCCTTATTCTCCACTAAGGCAAAAAGCATATCACGCTCACGCAGCACTTCGGACTCTTTCTTGTGCTTG
>JADZGG010000052.1 GCA_020854015.1 Flavobacteriales bacterium | reverse complement strand
GTGGCCTGTTGACCGGCGATCGTGCGTTGCTCCTTGGTCTTCTTGAAGTTGACCACGCCCGGTGCCTTGCCCTTGGTCGGATCGGGGATGCGCATACGCATCGCCATGCTCAATGTGTCGGAATGCACGAAGTTCACGGTGGTCAACGCGGGATGATCGAACACCATCAGCATATCCATCTTGTGGCCTTCCTGCTCACGCTGTGTCCGCATCCCGATGACACCGGAACCCGTGTTGAACAGCAGGTCGAAGTCCTCGTTCTGTTCTCCTTTCCAACTGATCTTGAAGCTGGTGTAGTGGACCTGGTGCTGGAAGGTGTAGCTCGGCAGCACCGGGATGTCCTTGGTGTCGAACATCGACCTCAAGGACTCGGTGACCACGCGCAGGCTGTCGGTCTTTTCCTGGGCAAAAAGCGTGGTGCCCGTAAGCAGCACGCCAATGGAGAGAAGGCGTATCATGGTATCGTGTTCGGCTCGGTGCGCGAAGATCACGCCGCGGCTTCAACCATCGCGTACCGTTCGTGTAAAGTCTTCAACCCAGCCCTTCCACATACCTGCGGTCGTTGGCCAACCGTGGGACCTTGCTCTGCGCATCCTTCATGCCGCGCGCCTTCATCCAAGCCGCAAAAGCACCGCGCGGGAGCGAACGCACCTCCAACGGACGTAGCACCTTGCCGGTGATCAGGTCCTTGTAGTACGGATTGCGGAGCTGCAAGGCCTCGTCCATGGCAGCCGCGAAACGGTCCGGGTCCGCGGGAGGTACAGCGAACTCGATGGACCACTCGTGGTAGGGCAGGCCTTCCATTGGTGCCAGCATGGGAGCGACGGTGAACTCCGCCACCTCACAGGGTATTAAGGCCATGGCATCGTTCAGTGCGCCCTCCACTTCCTCGGCGATCACGTGCTCGCCGAACGCGCTGGTGAAATGCTTGGTGCGGCCGGTGACCACGATGCGGGGGGGTGATAGCGACACGAACTTCACCGTGTCGCCGATCTCGTAGCCCCACAACCCGGCGTTCGTGTATAGCACAAGCGCGTACTGCGTGTTCAACTCCACCTCTTCGATGGAGCGGGGCCTGCGGTCGTTACCCTGCATTGGAACGAAGCCGTAGTAGATGCCGTTGTCCAACACTAACAAGAGGCCTTCCTCGGCGCTGCGGTCCTGGTAGGCGATGAAGCCTTCGCTCGCAGGGAAAAGCTCCACGCTGGGTACGCTGCCACCGATCAGCGTTTCCATGCGGCTGCGGTAGGGCCCGTAGTTCACCCCGCCGTACACGAAGAGCGAGAAGTTGGGGAAGACCTGCTTCACGGTGGCCTTGCCCGTCCGGGCCAGCAAACGCTCGAAGTACATCTGCACCCAGGCCGGTATGCCGCTGATCAGTCGCATGTCGGCGGTCATCGTCTCCCCCACGATGGCCTCCACCTTGGTCTCCCAATCGGTGATGCTGTTGGTGGCGAAGCTGGGCATGCGGTTCTTCAGCAGGTACTGCGGCACATGGTTGGCCACGATACCGCTCAACCTTCCCATGGGGATCACACCTCTCTTGTCCAGCACGGGGCTGCCTTGCAGGAAGATCATCTTCCCATCCACGAAGTCGGCCCGGCCGCTGTTCGCGATGTAGGCCAACAAGGCCCGACGCGCACTGCCGATGTGGTTGGGCAGGGAGTGCTGGGTGATAGGGATGTACTTGGCGCCGCTGGTGGTGCCGCTCGTCTTGCACAGGTAAAGCGGAAGCCCCGGCCACAACACGTCCTTCTCGCCTGCGATCACCCGTTCGATGTAGGGCTTGAAGCCTTCGTAATCGCGCAAGGGCACGGCCTGTACAAGACCCCGGTGGTCGTGAACTTGGTGAAGCTTGTGGTCGCGTCCGAAGGCCGTGGTACCACCGAGCTCCACCAACTGCCGCAACACCCCGAGCTGGGTGGCCGCCGGGTCCAGTGCACGGCGCATCACCGCCTTGGTGACGAACCGGGCGTAGGGCTTGGCGACGGTGGACTTGAGGCTCATGATCAGGGGCAGGGGCAGGGGACGCAACTTGGTTGCTCCTGGTCCTGCTCCTTGGTTCTCACTTGAACACCATGTAAGTCTGCGGATCGATCGGTTCGCCGTTGAGCCAAAGCTCGAAGTGAAGGTGCGGCCCGGTGGTCAATTCGCCGCTGTCGCCAACGATCGCGATGGCCTCGCCGGCCTTAACCCTGTCGCCGACCTTCTTCAGCAACACACTGTTGTGCTTGTACACGCTCACCAGATCGTTGCGATGTTGAACCTGAAGCACATGGCCACCGTCGCTGGTCCAACTGGCCAACACAACGGTACCGTCCAGCGTGGCCTTTACCGCCTCATCCTTCTTGGTAACGATGTCGATGCCGAAGTGTCCGTCCTTGCGTTCGAAGTTGCTCGTGACCATACCGCGGATCGGGGGGAAGAAAATGATCCCGGCCAGATCGCGGCCTGCCCCAGGCTTGGCTTCACCGGTCACCGTGTAGGCTTCCTCCTGCCGGATGCGTTCGCGCAGCGCACTGTCCACCACGCCGGGTGCCAGGTCAGCTGGAGTGGGCGGCTGGGTGATGGGCCTGAAGAGCGTGGCGCTGTCCGCAGGTGCCTCGCCCCGCAGCACCCGCCGCAGGTTCGCGATGTAGAGGTCCCGATCGTCCAAGGCGGCCTGCAGGCTGTCCGCCATGATCGCCCCCCGATAGGCATTGTATTTCATGCCCTGGTCGGTATAACCCGGGATGTAGCGCTTCAACGGGGTGAACACGATCAACGCCCCCACGAACAGACCGTGCAGAGTGAACAGCCCTAGGAACAGCAGGCCCACGTTCAGCCGGGAAAGCCTGATGCTGAAGCGTTCCTCGAAGGTGCGGTCGTTGATCAGCAGCAGGCGGTACTTGCTCTTGAGCTTTTTCAGCACCTGCCTCCTCCTGCGCACCTGTGGCTCCGCCATGACCGCAAATATCGCCCTCACACGCCCAGGTACGTGCATCCCCACGTTAACGACCACGAACAAGATCGGGCCGGTCCGGCCGGATGAAATAACTTCGCCCGTTCGTAGTTATCCACACGCTGTTCATGAACGTCCGCTCCATCATCGGGATCACCTGGAAGGCAGGGCTGTTAAGCCTGTTGCTGGCCGCGTGCTCCACCGAGCGTGACGCCTTTCTGAACCGCACCTTCCATCGGCTGAACGCCCGTGACAACGGCTGGTTCAACGCCAACGAGAAGCTGAAGGAGAAGGTGGCCGAGCTGGAGAAGTCGTACGTGGACGACTACGACCAAGTGCTGCCGATCTACATCCTGGGCACGCCGGAACAGGCCAAGGGACTGGTGCCCGACATGGAGAAGTGCATCGAGAAATGCGCCACCGTGATCGACCGGCACAGCATGGACATCGCCGGCAAAGAGGAGAACACCTGGATCGACGACGCGTACTTCGTGATAGGCAAGTGCAACTTCTACAAGCGCAGCTATTTCGACGCCGAGCGCACCTTCGATTACGTAGGTCGCAAGTTCAAAGGGGAGGACCGCCAGTTGGAGGCCAAATTGTGGATGGCCCGCACTGCGATTCAGGTGGAACAGTACGCCAAGGCCCAAAGCGTGCTGGACGAGGTGAAGAACTTCAAGGAGATGCCCAAAGGTTTTCCGCAGGACCACCTCAGTGCCATACAGGCCGACCTGGACCTGCACCGGGGCAAGGTCGACGATGCCATCGTGAGCTTGGAACGAGCCGTTTCCATCGCTGAAAAGAAGAAGGACAAGGTGCGCTGGGCCTTCATTCTGGCGCAGCTGTATGAAGCGAAGGGGCAGGAGGACAAGGCCATCGCCCAGTTCCGGGCCGTGGCGCGCATGAACCCACCCTACGAGATGGGCTTCCATGCGCAGATCTTCGAGGCCCTCAGCTTCGACCGCGGCAGCAGCGACGCCCTGCGCAAGCGCCTAAAGCGCATGCTGCGGGACGACAAGCACATCGACCACTTCGACATGATCCACTATGCCCTGGCGGACCTGGACCTGAAGGAGAACAAGGACAGCTCGGCCATCGCGCACCTGAAGACCAGCACCAGTGTGAGCACCACGGACACGCGGCAGAAGATGAAGGGCTTCATGCGCCTGGCCGACATCTACTTCGACGACCGCCAATACCCCTCAGCGCAGCTCTACTACGACAGCACTGCGAACCTCATCAGCGAAGACCACAAGCGGTACGATGAAGTGAAGACACGCGCCGAAGTGCTCGGGGAGCTGGTGGAACAGCTGGCCATCATTGCCCGCGAGGACAGCCTGCAGGAATTCGCTGCGCTGGATGAGGACGAGCAGCAGAAACGCATCCGCAAGTTGATCCGGGAGCGCGAGCGCCAAGAGGAGGAGAAGGTGGCACAGGAGGCTGAGGCCCGTGAGCTCGCCGCCAACCCCGTGGCGCCCGCCCCGAAACCGGGCAGCAGCCCTGGCGACAAGGGCAGCTGGTATTTCTACAACCCCCAGCAGGTTGCCCGCGGTCAGTCCGAGTTCAAGAAGAAGTGGGGTGCCCGCAAGCTGGAGGACGGCTGGCGCCGTAAGGACAAGGGGGGTAGCGCCGTGGCCCAGGAGGGTGATGAGGGTGGTGGTAAGGAAGATGCCGCTGATGGCACCGAGGCCGCCAAGGAAGGCGACCCACCCTGGAAGGACCCTGCGAACTACCTCAAGGGCCTGCCGACCGATTCGGCGGCCATCGACGCATCCAACGCTCTGATCTGCTCAGCGCTCTACATCAGCGGCACCATCTACAAGGAGAAGCTCCGGGACGTGGACAATGCCATCGAGAGCTTTGAGGTGCTGAACGGTCGCTTCGAAGAATGCCGCTACACACCGGAAGCACACTACCAGCTCTACCGCATCTACCTGGAGAAGGAGAAGACCGGCAACTTCTTCGATCTGGAAGGCAAGGGCTCCGCTTATTACGCCAACATCATCACAGAGCGCTGGCCGGACAGTGAGTTCGCCCGCTTGGTGAAGCACCCGGACCAGCTCATGGCCGACGAGAAGCACAAGCAGGTCGAGCAGGCTGAATACGAGCAGGTCTACCGCGAATACCGTAACGGCAACCACCTGATGGTGATCGCGGCCTGCAACACGGTGATCGCCAATGAACCGAAGAACCACCTGCTGCCCAAGTACTACCTGCTGAAGGCCATGTCCATCGGCGGCACGCATGAGGCCACAGCCTTCCGCAATGCCTTGGCCGAAGTGGTGAACCGTTACGCCGGTTCCGAAGAGGCCACCGCTGCTACCACGATCCTGGCCGCACTGGACAAGCAGGGTGCACCGGGCAGCGTGTCGGAAGCCACATCCGAAGAGGAGCCTGAGGGCTTCAGCATGGACGAAGGCATGCACATGGTGGCCCTGGTGTTCCCCAGTGAAGCCGGCAGTTCCGAGCAGGCCAAGGCCAAGATCAGTGACTTCTCACAGAGCGCCATGCCTGGCGAAAAGCTCACGATCACCGCCAGTTTGCTCAGCGATACCGAGCAGCTCATCTTGGTCAGTTCCTTCATGACCCGAAACAAAGCCATGGAGTACCACGCCTTGTTCCAAGCGGATAAAGGCAAGCTCCGCGGGGTCAACGACAAGGGCTATCAGGTGTTCGCCATCAGCCAGTCCAACTACGCGTTGCTCTTCAAGAACAAGGACCTCCCCGGGTACCTTGAGTTCTTCGCCACCAACTATGGCGGAGGGAAGTAGGATAAGTCCCTGACCCAGCTATCTTTGCAAGGCTTCGACCCCCAACACAGTGTCGCTCTTTCGAAACGAAACCAAGCCCGAGCCCATGAACAAGGCAGCTGAGCCGGTGAACACCGGCAAGATCAACAGCATCATGGAAGGAACGTCCATCGAGGGCGAGATCCGTTCCGATAGCAACGTTCGCATCGATGGCCGCGTGAAAGGGACCATCAATGTGCGCGGCCGCCTGATCGTTGGCGCCAGTGGTGTCGTGGAAGGCGATGTGACCTGCCAGAGCAGCGACATCGAGGGCACAGTGAACGGCAAGATCAACTGCCAGGACCTGCTTAGCCTGAAGGCCACCGCCAAGCTGAACGGCGACATCAACACCAAGAAGCTCGCCATCGAGCCCGGTGCAGTGTTCACCGGCAACTGCAGCATGGCCGGCGGCATTGTGAAGGAAATGGACCCCATGCGCCTGAGCACGGCCAACAGCGCTCCCCGCACTGAGCCCGCACAAGCCGTTCGCTAAGCCCCACCGGTCCCGGCCATGGCGCAGGGCCAACGTTCACCCATTCTTCCCGTATTGCTTTTCGC
>JADZGG010000051.1 GCA_020854015.1 Flavobacteriales bacterium | reverse complement strand
TCGCTGGCATCTTCGGCTTCCAACCCAAGACCGGCTTCACGTCGACGCCCGGTTCGGAGAACGCCCCCGATATCAAGTTCCCTTGAGCGCGATCGCCGCACAGGACCTGCTTTCCGAAGCGGAACGCGAGCGCGTGCTCCAAGCCATTCACAAGGCTGAGGAACGCACCAGCGGCGAATTGCGCGTCCACCTGGACGACACCATCACCGACAGTGTGCTGGACCATGCGGCCTTCGTGTTCGAGGAGCTGGGCATGTTCCGTACCCGCGACCGCAACGGCGTGCTGATCTATGTGAGCGTTGCCGACCGCCGTGCCGCGGTGATCGGCGATGCCGGCATCAACGCCCAAGTGCCGGAAGGCTTCTGGGATGATGTGTTGGCGCTGATGCGCGCGGACTTCAGCCAGGGGCGCTTCGCGGATGGTCTGTGCAAGGCGGTGGCGCAGGTAGGTGAGAAGTTGCACACGCTGTTCCCGTATCAGCGCGACGACCGGAACGAACTGCCCAACGACATCAGCTTCGGATGAACGCCTTGCGACACGCGCTGTTCGTTGTTGGTGTGCTGTTGGCATCCTGGCTTGCCGCGCAGAAGCCCTGCATGCCGGCCAAGCCTGCGAACGAGGACCACTTGGTCTACCAGTTCACGCCCTTGCTGGAGGCGCACGATGTGGAACGCCTGGATAACAAGCTGCGCCGCTTCGCTCAGGAAACGAGCAACCGCATTCTGGTGGTGGTGGTGGACGACCTGTGCGACATGGAGCCTTGGCAGTACGCCACGGAGCTCGGTGAGGCTTGGGGCATCGGTGACAAGGGCTTCGACAACGGCGTTGTGGTGCTCGTGAAACCGACCGGCCCGCCGGGCGAACGCAAGATCTTCATCGCCACGGGTCGGGGCCTGGAAGGTGCCATTCCCGATGCCATGACCGGCCGCATTGTGCAAGAGCAGATCATTCCCCGTTTCCGTGAAGGGCAGTACGATGCTGGCTTGGAGAAGGCGACCGATACGCTCATGGCACTGGCGAAAGGGGAGTACCATGAGAAGAGCGTGGATCGACTTCCATGGTGGGCCGCTTTGCTAATTCCCGGCATTTTCCTCCTCATCGTCTTTCTGATCGTGATGGCCTGGCGCCAGAGCGTGAAGGGCTATGCCCGCGCCAATAACATCGATTTCTGGACCGCGTATCTCCTAATGAGCCAGATGCGTCGCAAACACAGCGGTCGCTGGGACAGCTTCACCGGCGGAGGCGGGGGCGGCTGGAGCGGTGGTGGAGGCGGTGGCTTCGGCGGCTTCGGTGGAGGCAGTTTCGGGGGCGGGGGAGCCGGGGGAAGCTGGTAAGGAATGAGCTACAGCAAGTGGATCGGTGGCGGATTGGGATGGGCCGTGGGTGGTCCCATCGGAGGCCTCGTGGGCTTCGCGCTCGGTGCCCTCATCGATAGCGTTCAAGGGCCGCAGGCCGAAGTGCGCGTGGAGGACCGGTATGACCAGCATACGCGGCAACAGCGAACCCAAAGACCGCAGCAGACCACGGGCGGCGATGTGGCCATCAGCTTGGTGGTGCTGACCGCTGCCGTGATGAAGGCCGATGGCCGTGTGACCCGCATGGAGCTCGGTCATGTGCGCGAGTTCTTCGCCAGCCAGTTCGGCCCGGGTCATTCCGCAGAGCTGCTCAGGCTGCTGCGTGATGTGCTGCAACGGGACATTCCCTTACGCGAAGTATGTGAGCAAGTGCGTGTGAACATGCCGCACCCCATGCGCTTGCAGCTGATGCACTACCTGATCGGCCTCGCGAATTCCGACGGGCAAGTGGACCGGGCCGAGGAGGAGATGCTCTTGCGCATCGCCGGCTACATCGGGGTGAGCGACAAGGACCTTGGTTCCATGCACGCCATGTTCCGCAAACCCGCGTCGAACACGGCCTACCAGATCCTGGAACTGGAGCAGAACGCCACGGATGAGGAGGTGAAGAAGGCCTACCGCCGCATGGTCATGAAGCACCACCCCGATAAGGTGCTGGACCTGGGTGAGGAGTTCCAGAAGGCCGCAGCGGAGAAGTTCCGCAAGGTGCAGGAGGCTTACGAGCGCATCCGCAGGGACAGGGGCATGCTCTGAGCTACGCCAGCGCGGCCGTGATCCGGAGCGGATTCGTCAACGTCTTGTGCACGGGACACATCTTCGCGATCTGCAGTACGCGCTGTCGCTGGTCGTCGTCGAGATCACCTTCCACATGAACGGCGAGGTTGAAGGCCGTATCCACGGTGCCGCTCTCGGCTTTTCGGTCCATGGTGCAGGTCACCTCCAGCTTCCGCACCGCGAGCTGCTTGCGGTCGATGTACATGCGCAGCGTGATCGCCGTGCAGGCCGCCAGTGAAGCGCAAAGCAGCTCGTGAGCCTTGGGGCCCAGGTCAGCGCCACCAGCTTCCAAGGGCTCATCGGCGTTGATCAAGTGATCGCGGATGGCGATCGTCGTGGTATAGGGCGCGCCGTTCAGCGAGGCGGTCACGGACAGGTGGGTCTCCTTGTTCATGCGCCAAAGGTGGGGACATGCTCCACGCATGCACCGTGACCGGGATCACCAACCGGTCACCAGCAGCCTGCGGGCTGCGTTGAGCCCGCACTTCTGGTAGGCATGGTAGGCCGCTGCGGCCTTCTCACGCACTGCGGAATCATCGGCACCGCCCACCCAAGCGCTGATCGCGGCTTCCAAGGTGTAGGCTTCGGGCGCCATCAGGCCGGTGGTCCACACCAACGGCGAAGCTCCTGTGGTCCGCAAGGGCTCCCGGAAGTAGTGCTGGCTGATGCAGGCCAGAATGATCGTCCGCCGGACCTCCTTGTTAGCTGGAGCCTTGACCTTGGGCGCAGCGAAGTCCATCAACCCGTCATGGCCAACGTACGCGATCAGGTCCGCGCCACCGCCTATGCTCACGCTCGCTCCGCCCAAGATCACGGAACCACTGTTGTTCCCTGAGGCGTATGCGAAAAAGGTCTCTGTGGCCAGCTGGATGTAGGCCCCGTCGTATGCATCAGCGACGAGGATGGAACCGGACCCCGTGTGCTTCCAAATGCACCGCTCCAGCACATGCTCCGGCGTTGTCACTGCGACCTTCTGGCGGATCCATGTTTTCGAACGATCGAACCAGGTCCGCACACCGTAGGCCGCACCCCAGTAAAGGTTGTGGTCCTTGTCCTGTCCGTTGCCAAGGCTCTTGGGAACGGGAACGATGCCCTGGTTCACGTTGTCGCACAGGGCCACCACCACATGGATGGTGCGCGCTTCGGCAAAGCCGATGGTGGCTACTAAGAGACCGAACAGTAGGGTGGGGATCCTCATCGGCATGTGAATGCAGGTGGATGCCCAGTGTAACGGCTCAGTCCTGGGACTTCGTCTTTCCTTTCGGAACGGAGCGCTTAAGCGGCAGTTCGCGAGCGGTCTGGATCACCAGAGGCACTTGTTCCACGACGGTGACGTTGGGATCCAAACCGAAGGCTTCGCGGTCGCTCAGCGCAAGCGTCTTCAGCGCGAAGTAGGCGTCCAGGATCAGGTCGTCGCGCATGGTGAACTCGTTCTCCACCGAGAGGAAGCGCTCCATCAGCACGTAGCTGATGTCCGTATGGAAGTCGCCTTTCTGGATGGACTCGTACTTGTTCTTGAACTGGAGTTCGTTGTTGGCGTCCATTTCCTCCAGCACGCGGCGGAACAGCTTGTTGATGCGCGGCTGAACACGGAAGCCAAGGTCGAAATCCACCCGGATCACCTTGTCGTCCACCAGTTCCATGACACGGTACTGCATGGTATAAGGTTCGTCCGTGTAGTTCACGTGAAGGAACCAATAGATGTCCGCCCGTTTCACTTTTCGGCTCAGTAGACTGTCGATCACTTGCTTCTCCACATTGATCGGACGGTCCGCTTTGGTGAGGTAGACAAGGTGCGTGGCGCACTTCGGGATCTCCTTGTCGTTGCTCAGTTCCTTCAATTTCTGAGCGTAGTCGGGCAGGTGAGCGAACTCAATGAACCGGTTCGTGATCTTCCGGGCCCGGAACCACACGAACATCACAGCCACGAGCGCCAATACACTGAAGACGAACCAAGGACGCTCCAGGATCTTCACTGCGTTCGCGATGAAATAGGCGATCTCCACACTGTAGAACACGCCCATGATGAGCATCACCAGCACGAGGTTCCAGTGACGTACGAAGCGCAAGTACCCGAACATCAATGTCGTGGTCATCAGCATGGCCAGGGTGATGAAGAAGCCGTAGATGTGCTCCATGTCGCCACTGTTGCGGAAGATGAGCATGATGCCCACACAGCCCACCCAGAGCAGCCAATTCACACTGGGGATGTAGATCTGGCCGCGGATGTCCGTAGGGAACTTGATCCGGACGCGTGGCCAGAAGTTCATGGTGATGGCCTCGCTGATGAGCGTGAAGGAACCGCTGATCAATGCTTGGCTGGCGATGATGGCCGCCATGGTCGCGATCACGACGCCGATCAACAGGAACCAGTGCGGCATAAGCTCATAGAAGGGGTTGCGACCATCCAAGGTGTGACCGCCTTCGCGGAGCAACCATGCACCCTGCCCCATGTAGTTCACGATCAAGGCCGTCTTCACGTAGATCCAGCTCACTTGGATGTTCTTTCTGCCGCAATGCCCGAGATCGCTGTACAAGGCCTCCGCCCCGGTGGTGCATAGGAACACCGCGCCCAGCAGCCAGAATCCTTCCGGGTAGTTCACCAAGAGGTCGTATGCATAGTGGGGGCTCAAGGCGCGCAAGACCCATGGGTCCTGGGCCACGCTCACAGCACCCAACACGAAGAGCATTGTGAACCACACGAACATCATGGGACCGAACGTGGCGCCCACCACCTTGGTGCCGAAGCGTTGGAAGAAGAACAACAGGGAAAGAATGATGATCACGATGGTGACCGTGAGGTTGTTGCCCGGTGCAATGATCCCCTCAAACGCTTTCACCCCCCCCAGACCTTCCACGGCCGACGAAACGGAGATGGGAGGTGTGATGATGCCGTCGGCCAGCAACGTGGCCGCTCCCAGGATCGTGGGGATGTAGATCCACTTGCCGAAGCGACGCACGAGCGCGTATAAGGAGAAGATCCCGCCTTCACCCCGGTTGTCCGCGTGCAGGGTGAGCAGGATGTACTTGAACGTTGTCTGGATGGTCAGGGTCCAGAACACACAACTGATCCCCCCAAGCACGAGCTGCTCGGTGATCACGCGTGTGTCGATGATCGCCTTGAACACGTATAAAGGCGACGTTCCGATGTCACCGTAGATGATGCCCAGTGCGACCAACAAGGTGCCGATGGTCACCTTGCTCAGGTGGCCGTGCGCGTAGTTACCCATGAAGCAGAAGCGTAGGCCGGGCAATGGAAGCGCGCTGCATGGTCGTTCCTCCCTTCAAGGATGAACGGGTCAAGGAAAACCGTTTCTGTGCAGCTGCCACGGTGAAAAACGGGGACGAAGGTAGGAGGCTGTCCGGTGCGGCGAACGGCCGGCCCCTGCTTTTTACATGGTCGGTCAGGGCCCCAAGGGAAGGTGCCCAAGCCAGCGGCGCACCATTTCATCGCTCAGTAGCTGCCCGACGTAGCGGTAGTGGGAGTCCGCCAAAGGATTGCGGCCCTCCAGGGGTTCAGCCATCACGCCAATGGAACGTTGGTAATAGTTGCTGTGCACGAACAAGGCCTTTCCTGCCTTCACCCGGATGAAGCCGACATGGCTGTCCAGCCCAACAGCATAGAGGCCATCGCCCTGGCTTTGGAGCCATGTTTCCACAGTGGAGACCGGTACGTTGCTGAAGGCCTTGCCCAACGGCGCCACTTTCCGGATCATGGGCTCCGCCGCCAGTTGGGCCCACTTGAAACGGGGCAGGTCGAAGCCCGCATCCTGAAGCACCGTGGTCACGAAATAACCGCAGGCTATGGTCCCTTCGCCCGGTGTCCGTGTGGTGCCGTTGAAGTCCCACGGAGTGCCTTTCCAATGCTCGAACTGCGCGTCGATCGCGGTGAGCAGGTAGGCCCGTGCCGTGGTGATCAATGTGTCTTTCCGATCGGAACGGGCGTAAACCGCCCCAAGTTCGGACCTCCGTTCGATGATCGAGGCCTTGAGCTCCGGGTAGGTGGCGGCTGGGGCCGACCAGAGGAGAAAGTGAAGGAGCAGAATTGCATGCATGGACCGGCAATGCCGAATGGGCACTCCGGGTAACGCACGACCTGGCAGGAAATGATGAGCCCCCAGCATTTCGCTGAGGGCTCTGATGGGGAGGGGGCGCTGCGGCAGGGTGCCTCAGCGCATATCGTTGATCTCCACGCCGGGGAACTTAGCCTTCTCGAACACGAAGTTCACGTCGGCGAGTTCGGGGTTCGCGGTGAACTTCTTCAGTGTGTAGGTGACCACGTTGCCGTCCTTGTAAAGCACTTGGATGGTCTTCGTCTCGACCTTGTTCTTGTCCACACCGAGGATCACCGTGTGGAAGGGCTTCTTCGTGGGGTCGAGCGGGAACAGCTTGATGGTCTGGACCACAGTACCCGTGGCGTCGGCCTTCTCGTCGATGAACTGGCTCTTGAAGCCCTTCTCGTATAAGGTGAACAACTTGCTCGGGTCCATCTCTTGGTCCATTTCGGCCGGGTCGTTGGCAGTCACCTCGTTGCTTTTCTTGCTGTAGGCCCAGAGCACAGTGCCATCATTGATCACCGTGTTGTCCGGCAGCGTAAGGCGGAACTTCTTGCCTTTCACCTTCACGTTGCCCTCCTGTTTGATGTCCAGTTTGCTGGCGGTGTTCACCAGTCGGCTGCTGAAATCGGCCTCGAAGCTCGTGTAGGTCTTGCTCTTGGCGATCAGCTTGTCCATCACGGCCTTGCTCTTGGGGTCGTCCTGCGCATGCAGAGAGGTCACCAGCAACAGACCGGAGGCGAGAAGGGAGAAGAGCGTTTTCATGGGCTGCAAAGGTATGCGGCGCAGGATAGGCAAGGGGCGTGCCAGAACGTGGATGGCCGAAGGTCGAAGCATGAGGTTCTCGTCAGGCTTCGTCCTTTCTCTTTCTCCCAGCGCCCGATGTCCTTAAAGGTAGCCTACTTCGGCACCGACTTCCGCAGCATGGTCCCGGTGCATTTCGGAGAACCGCAACGACAGGCCCACTTGGCCTTTTCCTCTTTCGAGAGCTTGCGTTTGATGACGATGCCGTAGTCGTAGGTCAGCTCTTCGCCGGCCTTGATGGCGCGCTTGGCCTCG
>JADZGG010000050.1 GCA_020854015.1 Flavobacteriales bacterium | reverse complement strand
GTTGACCACGGCAAGACCACCCTGGTCGATCGGATCCTGCATCAGTGCCAGCTGTTCCGGGACAATCAGGAGAGTGGTGAGCTGATCCTTGACAACAACGACCTGGAGCGCGAGCGTGGCATCACGATCCTGAGCAAGAACGTCAGTGTCCGATACAAAGGGTTGAAGATCAATGTGATCGATACCCCGGGTCACAGTGACTTCGGCGGTGAAGTGGAACGCGTGCTGAACATGGCGGATGGCGTGCTCCTGTTGGTGGACGCTTTTGAAGGGGCCATGCCCCAGACGCGTTTCGTACTGGGTAAGGCCATCGCGTTGGGCCTCAAGCCGATCGTGGTGATCAACAAGGTGGACAAGCCGAACTGCACGCCCGACGAGGTGCACGAACAGGTGTTCGACCTGATGTTCGCATTGGACGCCAGCGAGGACCAGCTGAACTTCCCCGTTGTATATGGTAGCAGCAAGCAGGGCTGGATGGGCCCCGATCCCAAGACGCCGACCGAGGACGTGAGCTATTTGCTGGACATGATCGTTGAGCACATCCCGGCTCCAAAGCGGAACGAAGGCACGCTTCAGATGCGGATCACCAGCTTGGACTACAGCAGCTTCCAAGGGCGTATCGCCGTGGGACGCGTCAGCCGTGGTTCGATCAAGGCCGGACAGAACGTGAACCTCGTGAAACACGATGGCCGTCTGGTGAAGGGCAAGGTATCCGAGCTGATGGTCTTCGAAGGCCTTGGCAAGGAGAAAGTGAAGGACCGCGAACTATACAGCGGTGAGCTTTGCGCGGTAATGGGCCTGGAGGGCTTCGATATCGGCGACACGATCGCCGACTCCGAGAACCCGGAAGCGCTTCCTTACGTGAAGGTGGACGAGCCCACCATGAGCATGCTGTTCACCATCAACACCTCGCCGTTCTTCGGCCGCGAGGGTGATTTCGTGACCAGCCGACATCTGCGCGACCGTCTGTTCAAGGAGATCGAGAAGAACCTGGCCATGAAGGTGGAGGAGACCGGTTCACCGGATAAGCTGCTGGTTTACGGCCGCGGCATCCTGCACATCGGTATCCTGGTCGAGACCATGCGCCGCGAAGGCTATGAGTTCCAGCTGGGCCAGCCCCAAGTGATCGAAAAGGTGATCGATGGTCAGCGTTGTGAGCCTATCGAGATCCTGACGGTACAGGTGCCGGAGACCTTCAGCAGCAAGGTGATCGACCTCGTGAGCCGCAGGAAGGGCGAGCTGCTCAGCATGGACCTTAAAGGGGACCGTGTCCATATCGAATTCAGCATTCCCGCGCGCGGCATCATCGGCCTGCGCAACCCGCTCCTGACCGCCACTGAAGGTGAGGCCATCATCGCGCACCGCTTCAAAGGCTATGAGCCTTGGAAGGGCGAGCTCGGCGTACGTCGCGCGGCCAGCATCATCAGTGGAGGCACGGGTACTGCAGTGGCGTTCTCCATCAACAAGCTACAGGAGCGGGGCAAGTTCTTCGTCGATCCAGGCGAGGAGGTGTATATGGGCCAGGTGATCGGAGAGAACCCGAAGACCGATGACCTTGTGGTGAACATCCTCAAGGGCAAGCAGCTCACGAACATGCGTGCCAGTGGTACGGACAACAAGGAGAATATCGCGCCTGCCGTGAAGTTCAGCCTGGAAGAGTGCATGGAGTACATCACCGACGATGAGTACCTCGAGGTGACGCCGAAGAGCCTGCGGATCAGGAAGATCTTCCTGGACGAGAACGACCGCAAGAAGGCTTCCAAGCGCACGGTGGAGGCTTAATGCAAGGATCAACATTCGGGAACGCCGACCTTCAGGGGTCGGCGTTCTGCGTTCTTGGATGGTCCGATCGAACCTGTTCGTGTTTGGTGTGTACGGGTGGTCCAACAGCGTCCTGCTTCGGCAGGCCTAACCCCACACATCATGAAAAGGACCTTCATCATCTCAACGGCCGCAGCGGCCGTTGGTTGCAGTGCGCTCTTGCTGCTTTCATTCAGTTCGCGTTCTGCGAACCGTGGGCATCTGTATTGCCCGGTACCATCGGACGATCTGGCCGATCACGAGGGCTGTGTGTTCCGGACGGTCTACGAAGGTCAGGGTCTGGACAGCACCTTCGTGCTGAGCACCCCGGACCTGGTGTTCCGATCGGAGGAGCGGGCGTTGGATTGGTTGGTCCGCGCGCAAGGTGCGGACGGAGGTTTCGGCGCAGGCACTCACGCTCGTCAGGATGTGATCGATCCACATGCCGTGCAGAGCGACCCGGCCACCACGGCGATGGTCGGCATGGCATTGCTGCGCATGGGCAACACGCCGGACAAGGGTCGGTATTCCAATGTGCTGAGCAAGTTGACGGATCATCTGCTCATCACCGTGGAGCAGGCGGACAACGCGGCACGTAACGTCACCACGTTGCAAGGCACGCAGATCCAAGTGAAGCTGGGGCAGAACATCGATGCAGCGCTCACCGCCCAATTCCTCAGCAACCTCATGGGCCGCATGCCGTGCTCACATCCCCGGCACGACCGATGGATCAATGCCTTGAACAAGTGTGTATCCATCATTCAACGTTCGCAGAACACCGATGGCAGTGTGCAGGGTGATGGCTGGGCCGGTGTGTTACAATCCTCCTTCGCCGCGAGCGCATTGGAATCGGCAAAATTCCAAGGGGCTCAGGTGAATGACTCGGCGCTCCGTAAAGCCCAGGATTTCCAGAAGGCCAACTTCGACGTGGGCACCGGGTCGGCCGTTACCGAACGTGCGGCGGGCATCACCTTGTACGCTGTGAGCGGCAGTACGCGCAACAGTGCCCGTGAGGCGCGCGAAGTGAAGGATGTGATGGACAAGGCGAAGAAGGAGGGAAAGGTCGCAGAAGCGGCACCCGTCTCCGTGGATGCCTTGGAAGATGCCGGATACACACGTACGGACGCCGAACGCTTGAACACGGCCTATCAGGTCTACAATGCGGCCAAGGTGCAGGCTCAGGCGGACAACGTGGTAAGCGGCTTCGGTAACAACGGTGGGGAGGAGTTCCTGAGCTTCCTGCAGACAGGCGAGTCGCTCGTGATCGGCAAGGACAATGGTTGGCGCGATTGGTACCAGCAGACCACCTCACGTTTGGTGGGTATTCAGAACAACGACGGTAGCTGGAACGGCCACCACTGCATCACCAGCCCGGTGTTCTGCACGGCCACTTCGTTGTTGATCCTGAGCGTGAACAACGATATCGAGCAGCTCCTGGCCCAGGGTTCGACAGTGAAGCGATAGGTATTGGTCGACCCGCGGACCGGGTCTTGACGTTCGCGTGAGCGGTCGTGGGAGATCATCCTGCGATCGCTTTCGCGTTCCTGATAAGCGAGAAGGTGTTATGGAAGTTGCTCGAAGAGGACGTTGCTCGGCACCGTACCACCGATGTTCATCAGGATCGGATCGCGATCATTGTCGGTGCCGGTATAGTGGACCATCCCGTTCATGTTCAGGTCCACCGCCAGATAACCGCTCGCGGAATTCGTGGGTGTTGTTCCACCGATGGCCTGCAGGATCGGATCGCGATCATTGTCGCTTCCAGTGTACTTCACTTGCCCGTCCTTCACCAGGTCCCCGCTCCATAGGGTCATCCGTCCGCTCACGGTGCGTCTTGCGTTCATGCCCCAAGTGATAAATGTGGGGTCAGTAAGGTCCACAGCAGTGGCCGTGGACGAGAGCGCCAGTGCTTCAGCGGTCATGCAGCCCAAATGGTTCCGATGGCGGAGCGCCACATGATAGTTGCCCAAAGGCACGCTGAATTCAACCGGCGAAGTGCCATCCTCCGCGACAACATCGCCATCCCGTTGCAGCAAAGCGGCTTTGCGGGCCACGATGGTCCTTTGTGCAAGCGCATCTCGAAGTTCAACCACCACCCAATCCACAATAGCGTCGTTGCCGGTCGTGGTGAGCACTTGAGGTGCAACCGTGCCAGCATTTCCTTCTCCGATCGCGGGGAACAGCGTTCCATAGGGTTGGCTCACCGGTATCAATGCGGCCGTCCTCAGGTCATCCCTCATGAGGAAGGTCAAAGGGTCATAAGGCCCATCAAGCAAGGCCTTGACGGCGACGCGCACCACCGGGAAGCTTTTTCGGATGTCGAAGTTGTCTATGATCGCACCCTGATCGTTCAGGAACTTGGCGGAGAGCGTGTTCCCGACAACATCGATCACCATGCTGCCGAAATGGGCGTAGGTGCTCAGGAACATCGCCGGATGGTTCAACGTACCGGTGGCATCCTTCTTTCCGCTGACACCGCATACAGCGTACACTGTGCCCATGTTCGGAGTGATGACACCCGGCTTGGCATAAGGCCCGATCTCATTGACCCGTCCCGAACCGCTGTTCAAGCGCATGGTGGTGGTGTTGAACGTACTGCTGACCCCGTAATGACCGTTGATCAGAAAGGAGCGTTCGTAACTGTGACTGTGTCCGCTCAGCACCAGGTCCACGCCATGTGCTTCGATGATGGGCAGAATGTTCTCGCGCATGTCGCGCATCAGACCACCGCTATCGCCAACGTTATCACTGTCGTGCGAGCCTTTGGTGTACGGCGGATGGTGCCAATACACGATGATCCACTGTTGCTGTGCCTGTGCCTGCGTGATGTCGTTGGTCAGCCAAGTGGCCATGGCGCCGGTGGTCGCGCGTGAAACACCATAGCTGTCCAGCGAGATGAAGTGCACGTTGCCGTAGTTGAAACTGTAATAGGCTTCGGTGTTGCTGGCAACTCCCCCGGCCTCACCAAGCTTCGGGGGGGCGAAGAGGGTGTAGTAGGTGCCGGTGTTCGTGAGCCCGTTCGCGCCGCTGTAGTAGTCGTGGTTGCCTACGCAAGGGAAAAGCGAGGTGTTTCTCAGGATCGGTTCGTACATGTTCTGGAAGATCCCCAACTGATACTCGCACTCCCGGCCATGCGTGTAAGCGTTGTCGCCGAGCATCAGCCATACATCCGCTTTGCGCGAAGCGTTGATGAAGCTGATGTAGGAATCGCGGACACCGGCCTGTGAGGCGTAGCCAGTGCCGGCATCACCGATCGCCCAGATGCGCGTGGCAGTTGGTGTGCCTGGTGCTGGAGCGGTCCGGAAGAAGTAGGTCGCTTCATCGCCAGCAAGGTCCTGGCCGGTGGTCCCGACGGCATAGTAGTATGTGGTGCCGGGCACGAGCCCCTGCACGGTCACTTCGTGTTCAAGGACAAGCGCGGCATCGATGGCCGCATTCGTCAGTTGACCCACGGCGGGTCCGTATCGCACGCGTGAAGTGCTGGGCACGTCGGTCTTCCATTTCACGACCACGCTGGTCGGAGCAGCGGCTTGCAGATAAGGCCCGCGGAAAAGGCCGGGAGCTGCATCAAGGCCCATCAGCTCCAGGTCGAAGCTCAGGTCGGAGCTGGTCACTGCGCCCTGGTGCACCTCAACGGCCAGCATGTTGGTGCCTGCGATGAACTGCGCGGGTATCAGGATCTCGCTGAGCAACTTGGGTTCCTCGCTATCGGCAATGGATTGATAGGCCAGCGTCGTGGAACTGATCGTCACCTGGTCGAAGTTCTGTCGCATCACTTCCACCCCGTTCAGGTGAACCACGAAAGCATCGTCCCGCTTGATGCGCAGACGGTACCCGGCGTATGCGTTGGCACTTGCCAGGGTGAACGACCTTCGGAAGTAGGTGGTGATGTACTTCGCGCTCGCGTTCGGACCGTAGCTCACCACGGTGGCTTCATCAGCATCGCCATAGCCAAGTTCTGCCGGGCCACTGGCCCAGGTGGCGTCATTGAAGGCATTGGCGCGCCATGCCGTGCCTTGGTTGGTGCCATTGTCAAGGTATTTCCACGTCGATCCGAAAGGGATCAGGGGAACATCCTGTGCCAAGGCGGACAGGCCGAAGATCATGGCGGACAGTGCGATGGATCTATTGAGCAGGAAGGGCATGAGCGTGGACCAAGAGGTCGTGTTCGAGTGCTGCGGTCGTGTTCCAAGCGACGGTGGCATGAAAGTACGAGGAACCGAGGATCTGGTCGTCTCCGAAGGGCTTTGATCCAAGGTTGAACGGGAACGGGCTGGGATGACCGGCGGTACCGAGATCCTTGTCATATGGACCTTTGCGACGTTCTTCCATCCACCCAATGCGGATCCTGCGCATGTTCCTCTGGTCCCTTCTCGCCCTCGTCATCCTGGTTGTGGTCGCGGTGGCGCTGTACTTCCGTTTCTCACCTCGCATCGGTTCCAACCCTGAGGGCGCACGCTTGGCGCGGATCCAGGCATCCCCCAACTACCGCGAGGGGAAGTTCCAGAATCTGGTGGAGACCGACATGTCCATCCCTTTCAAGGGGCTGTTGAAGGTGCTTGGGAACATGATCTCCGGTGGAAATGGACAGGAGCCGACGGATACCATCCCGACCGTGCCCTTCGATCCAGTGGCGTGGGCTCATGTTCCGGACACGGCCATTGCGGTGTCGTGGTTCGGTCACTCCTCCTTGCTGTTGAAGATGGATGGGGTGACCTTTCTGACCGATCCGGTGTTCGGGGAACGTGCCAGCACCTTCTCCTTCTTCGGCCCGAAGCGTTTCAACTACGACCGGCACATGAGCGTGGACCAGCTGCCGCACGTGGATGTGGTGCTGCTGTCACATGACCATTACGACCACCTGGACCACGAGACCATCCTGTTGTTGAAGGACAAGGTGCACCGCTGGGTCATGCCGCTGGGCGTAGGTGCGCATCTCGAGTATTGGGGTGTTCCCGCCGCCGAGATCACGGAGCACGACTGGTGGGAAAGCCTGCAGGTGGGACCTGTGAAGCTGACCCTGGCGCCTTCACGCCACTTCACGGGTCGCAGCCTCACCAACCGATTCAGCACTTTGTGGGGAGCATGGGCCCTGGAGGGTCGAACGAAACGGATCTTTTTCGGTGCTGATTCAGGTTACTCGCCTTCTTACAAGGAGATCGGCGAAAAGCTCGGCCCCTTCGATATGGCGCTGCTGGAATGTGGTGCCTACAACGAGAACTGGGCGAACATCCACATGATGCCCGAGGAGACCGCCCAGGCCGCAATGGAGGTGAAGGCCAAGGTGCTGATGCCCATTCATTGGGCCAAGTTCAACCTCGCCTTGCACCCCTGGAAAGAGCCGGTGGAGCGGGTCTCGGCCAAGGCCAGGCAACTCGGTCTAACCTTGCTCACGCCGCGCATCGGCCGCATCGTCAACGGTCCGGATCTGAGCTTGAGCGAGCGTTGGTGGGATGAGGTGCAGTGAGCGGAACGCTCATTCGCCGGTCACGTTCTTGATCACACGGTCCACGGTCTTCAGGCGCTTGTTGAAGCGTTTCGCCACCGTGAGGCGCAGGTTGCCGACGGTCCATTGGAAGGCTTCGGACCCGCCCATGGAGTTCATGATCGTTTCCACGTTGAAGCTGACCGCCGCGCAGATGCTTCGTCCGTTATACCCCCCGGCAGATCGAAGTTGGCCATGGTAGCCAGGGTGCAACCGGCCGCGGACGGTCCCGCCTTCCACTGGATCGGGTGATGTCCGGTACACGCTACCACCGATGCCGAGCGCTCCGGACACGGTCATGAACCAATGTTCGCGTATTACAAAGGTGTGTGCATAGCCGCCCATGGCCCCGAAGTCCAGGAAGCTCGCCTTATCGAAGTTCAACGTAGGGTCGAAGCGTGCGCTTAACACCGATGGCATCAAGGTGGAATCGCCCTGCACGGAGTAGTAGGTGAGGTAGGCGCCGGCCAGGAACGAACCTGCACTGCGCCGCTGCCAGGCGTCCTGGTTGAAGGCGGCACGGTAGCTGAAACGCTCGTTGTTGAAGATGTAGAGCGAGCTGAAGCCCGCGTTCGCCTGGCGGATGTCCGCACGGAACGGACGTGTCACCGTGTTCGGCCAATTGAGCTGTGCGGTGGTGTACGAGTCGAGGTAGTAGCCCTTGTACACTTGAAAGAACACGTTGGTGGCGAAGTGGCGCGAGAAGTAGTTGATCTGCGCGTCCAAGTAATCGGTCTCACCTTTATCCTGCGCATCGCGATTAAGAAAGCCGAAACCGATGCCGATGTTCAGCGTGTAGGCACGATAACTGGCCCCAAGTCCAAGGTTCACCCGGTTGTTCGGTCGGTAGAGCAGGTCCTGTTCGGTCTCGCGGTCCAGGAGCTGGAAGGCGTTCGACTTGGTGCTGAGGTAGGTGCGCCCGGTGATGATGTGCGTGTAATCGAGCACATAGGTGCTGTCGTAACCGGAGTTGCGTGGTGGCTTGGCATGTTTCTGGGCACGGCCGATGACCGGTAGGAGCCCGACCAGCGCGAAAGAAATGGCGAAGCAGGCCGGTCGCATGACTCGGCGAAGGTAGGTCCATGGGGAGGCGTTGCCTCGGGGCGAGGAAGTGAACGTGGAGCGGGGAATGGAAGTGTGTGTCCGTACACTACATTATTGAACGCCGATCGACGCGTTCCCTGTCGATCCCCGACCATGCTCATCAATGCCCACAGTTGGTTCAGTTTCAAGTACGGTGTTCTATCTCCAGAACACGTACTAGCTCAGGCACAGGCCGATGGACATGTGCATGTTGCGCTCACTGACATCAACTGCTCGGCCGGGCATAGCGAGTTCTTTCGGCAGGCCGAGCACCACGGGGTGAAGCCCGTGGCGGGCATCGACTTTCGACGGGGTATTCGCCAGCTCTATGTAGGTCTTGCGCGCAATAACGATGGGTTGCATCAGCTGAACAGCCTGCTCACGGACGATCTATTGGACGGTGATCCGCTGCCGGAACAAGCGCCCGAGCTGACGGATGCCTTCATTCTCTATCCCTTCGGTGCCGCGCATATCCCGGAACAGCTGCGTGTGAACGAGTTCATCGGGGTGCGGCCTTGCGACCTGAACCGGCTGCGCTTCGCGCGGCATACGCACCCAAAGGAGAAGTACGTAGCGCTCACGTCGGCCACCTTCCGTCACAAGACCGACCACAACACGCACCGCCTGCTGCGCGCCATGCACAACAACACCCTGCACACGCTTCTCACTGGGCGGGACCTCGCTCCCATGGAAGAGCGTTTCCTCACGGCGGAGGAGGTGGTACGGGCCTATGATGAAGCTCCGGAGCTGTTGCTGCGCACGCAGGCCTTGCTGGAGCAATGCGAGGTGGACTTCGCCTTCGACCACAGCAAGAACCGGAGGAACTGGAGCGGCGATGCGGAGGAGGACCGGCGCTTGTTGCACGAACTGGCGGAGCAAGGCCTTCATTACCGCTATGCCCATCCCTCCGCAGTGGAGCGCGAACGGATGGAGCACGAGCTGCGCACCGTCGAGATGAAGGACTTCGTGAGCTACTTCCTCATCAACTGGGACCTGGTGAGCTTCGCGAAGTCGCAGGGCTTTTTCCACGTGGGGCGCGGCAGCGGAGCGAACAGCCTGCTGGCCTATTGCCTTGGCATCACCGACGTGGACCCCATCGAGCTCGACCTCTACTTCGAACGCTTCATCAACCCGGCGCGCGACAAGCCGCCCGACTTCGACATCGACTTCAGCTGGAAGGACCGTGACCACATCACACGCCGGCTGTTCGAGAAGTACGGGGAAGGAAGGCGCGTGTCGCTGCTCGCCACCTACAGCACC